>NZ_CEVXFV010000005.1:0-135635 GCF_982396655.1 Cellulosilyticum sp.
TTGGACATTTGTAGATGACTTTTAAGTACAATATCACTTAACTTAATGACATTGCTTTGATGCATCCTTTTATTATGCTAAATTTATTGATATAGATTTCTCTTTTACTATTTTTCTTTTTAAAAATCAGGTGTATAATAAAGTAATTAATTGGTATTTTTAGAATAATATAAAATTATAAATGTAAAAGTCATATGCTAAATATATTTACGAAAGATATAGGGGTAGGTGGGAAGATGATTAATTTAAGAAAAGCAGAAGAAAAAGATCAGGCATTTTTAGGGAAGGTGTGCTTATCTGCACATAAATTATATCAGCCTTTTATGGGAGATGCCTTTATAAAACAAGCACATAAATATGAGGATGCACTGCCTTCGGGATATCATATTTATATTATAGAAGAGGCCGGTCAACCTTTAGGCTTTGTAGGTTATAAGCGTAAGAGTGAGAACATAATGTATATCGTGGCCTTTTACTTATTAGATACATATTATGGAGAGAGTTATGGGACTCAGACTATGCATTTCTTAGTCAATGAATTTAAAAGCAAAGGAATCGATGAAATATTATTAGAAGTTCATAAAAAAGCAGAGTGGGCAAAAAAGTTTTATGAAAAACAAGGCTTTAAGATTGCAAATGGAGAAGATATGTATAAAAATGATTTACATGAAAAAGAAACGGTATTACTTAGTAAACGATTAGCTTAAATAAAAAAATAATAAGTTAATTAACAAAAAGGAGATGTCACGAAAATTTTAATTCGTAACATCTCCTTTTTTATTATGGGGTTGCTCCATTAAAGTTGCTTTAAAAAGGTACTGAAGTAAATAATGAAATGCCAATGCTCATGATGAGGATAAGCAGGGTGATGATACCAATGATTTTGCCTACTGTAGAGCCAATATTAAGAGTCCAGCCAAGGCCATAACGTTTTTCTACGAAAAAGGCTGGGTCATTAGGATTGTTGTAAAGGAAGCCTAAAAGCCAATATTGGTCATCATCTTCAGGTAAGTGTTGCAGACTATCTTTAGTGGCATGGAGGCTAGAACGCTCATATTTGAAGTAAGCATAAAGCAGATAAAGAAGCGTCATAAATGGAAAGCATGCCATAAAACTGATTGCAATAACATTTAAGGCAGTCCCATTTACCATGGCATAAGCATTGAAGGCCATGAAAAGAACAAAAGATAAAGTCAGCACATAAAAGCTTAAAGAAGCAGCTTTTAGATATTTAAGGTGCCCTTCTTTGAAGGTTTTAGAATTTTGATTACCTTTGCTACGTGCACGCCATTGACTATGACTACAGAAAGCCAAAATAACGATAAAGAAAAGCTGAGAAAGTACAGTGCCGCCTACTGAGAACAGGGATTTATCTGACCAGCTATCAGCCTGCCCTAAGTAATTCCAGTGAGTAGGAATCTGTGCAGGGAGAGTTGAATAGTTTCCAAACAGATAAAGAGCTGTTAGAAGAGTAATGGCTAATGGCACGATATAAAGATAGAGGTAACGTTTTCTAAGGTGAACTTTAAGCGCTATAAAATCAGTATCAATAACCATTTTAGCTAAGGCGCCATCCGCTTTGGGTAAAGTCTCTTTAACGGCACGAACCTTTTGATGTGCAAGAATATAAAATACAAAATAAAGTATGAGCTGCACAAGCATAATAAGTGAAAAAAGTCCTGTCGTAAAGTAACGTGTAAAAATTAAAGGAAGGCTTACGACAAGTGATAAAACAAGGAGAAGCGTTGATTGAACAAAGAAGCGCTTGAAAATAATTTTACCTTCATTAGAATGCTGAAACGCATCTGGCATATAAACTCCAAAATAACAATGTAGTGGAGAGAGTTTTGGATTATAAATAAAGGCAAGGTAAATGAGTATATAGGTAAATAATGTGGTCCATAAAGCGATATTCATAGGTTAAACCCCCTTAAATTGTGTGAAATAGTTTTTGCACTGGTTTATAAAATCATCTTCTGAGAGTCCCATAAGATGCCCTTTGGCAGCTAAGAGCTCTAGTTCATTTTGTAAGGCTGAAAGCTGAGAGGTATTTGAGGCAACTGGTAGGGCATTGATAATCGTACCTTTTCTGCGGTCCATGGTCACATAACCGTCATCTTTTAAGAGACCATAAGCTTTATTAACTGTATGTAGGTTAATACCGATTTCTTCAGCTAGGGCACGTACAGCAGGTAAGGCATCGCCTACCTTAAGTTCTCCTTTAGCAATGGATAATAGGATGCCTTCATAAAGCTGAGTATAAATGGCTTTATCACTGGCAAAGTCAACTTCGATTTGCATGTATTCACTCCTTTTAAATAATAGTACAATATAGATTTCACATTTATAAATCGTAGTTATTCATAGTCTTTAGCCATGTGAAATCATTGGGAGAAACCAATTTATGTACAGGTATATTTCAAGTTTTTAGTTGGTTTCTCTATATGTTATGATGATTATATTTGTTATATAACACATATAACAAAAAGCTATGTCGTAAATATAACAAATAATTAATGGTAAAGTCAAGTGATAAAAAATAAATATAATAATATAAAATTTATAAAAAATATAGACTATTATGATATAATGAAGTATCTTGAAGAGTACATAAATCTTCTAGGTACCAGGGGGTTACGACGCATAAAGTAGGATTAAAAATTTCATTCCAGGAAAAGGAGAGAAGTAAATGAAATCAAAAAAGATGTTTGCACTTATTTTAGGGATGATGATGATGAGTTCATCCATTAGCACGTTAGCACAAAGTCAAGTTAAGGTGACAATAAACAATGAGCAAGTTAGCTTTGATGAAGCGGGTCCTTTTGTAGATCGCAATAATCGTACACTTGTACCCCTTCGCTTTATCAGTGAAAAACTTGGCGCACAGGTGAAATGGGATAGTAAGGCACAAACAGTGACTGTTACAGCATCAAGTCAAGAGGTTGTGCTTACAGTAGGACAAGCTCAAATGATTGTAAATGGTGTAAAAACAACGATGGATACGAAGCCAGTTATGAAAGATGGGCGTGTATTTGTACCTGTTAAATATATTAGTGAAGTTTTAGGTGTAGAAGTCAAATGGATAGCAGAAGAAAGTACAGTGGCGATATCTAATGAATTACCAGGAAATACAGTAGTTGCTAAAGTGAATGATGAAGTGGTTACTGCAAGGGAAGTCATCGCACAGATTAACTATGAGATTGCCATGATGCAGTATCAATATCAATATGATGCAAGCTATTTTGAAACAGATGAAGCTAAAGCCTATATCAAAGAACGCAAAGCAGAAATTGTAGATTATATTATTAAAAATAAAGTAGCACTCATTAAAGGAAAAGAAATGAAGTTACAGCCAACAGCAGCTGAAGTTAATGCACAGCTTAATGAGACTAAGGCAAGCTATGAAAGTGAAGCTGATTTTAAAGAAGCTTTAGCAAATGCAGGATTAACAGAAGAAGCTTATAAAAGCCAGATTAGTGATAGCATGACAATCACGAATGTCATTAATGAGATTAGCAAAAAAGTAACAGCCACAGATGCAGAAATTAAAGCCTATTATGAATCACATAGTACAGATTATGTTAATGCCCCTGGCGCAAATATGTATCATATTTTAGTCACAACGAAAGAAGAAGCAGAAGCCGTTAAAGCAGAGTATGACAAGGGGACAAGCTTTGCAGACTTAGCTAAAAAATATGGCACAGATGGTACGAAGAATTATGGCGGCGCACTAGGTTATATCCCTTATGAATCAAGAAGTTATGATCAAGACTTTTTAAATGGAGCAAAAACATTAGAAGAAGGACAAGTTTCAGAACCTGTTGAGACACAATTTGGTTGGCATTTAATTAAAGTTGATAATGTTCATAAAGAGGTTTATACAACACCTTTAGAAGATGTAAAAGAAGAAATCAAAGCAGCTGTTATTTCTGAAAAGACCACATCAACGATTTATAGTCAAATTGAAGCGTGGGAAAAAGAGATGACAGTTGAGAAATATGATGCATTAATTAGTAAGCTTTAATTGTAATGAATAAGGGGAGCGTACAATAATGGGAATCCAATTTTTTGAGAAAGAACAAACGTTTAAATTAGATGCAAATAATACAACCTATATGATAGGGCTAGTGGATGAAGAAAAGTTTTTAGGACATGTATACTTTGGTAAGAAGATTAGCGATCGGAGTGCTAGTTATCTTATGCGAACAGAAGAACCACCTTTTACACCCGCTACAAATAATAGGGACCGTTTATCTTTTTATGATTCATTTCCTACAGAATATAGTGGCAGTGGTGTAGGTGACTTTAGAGAGCCATCAATAGAAATAACTGATGCAAAGGGAAATAAGGTATGCCGCTTTACATATGAATCTCACACAATTTACAAAGGTAAACCTAAGCTTAAAGGACTGCCAGCTACATTTGGAGAAGAAGCAACTTGTGAAACCCTAGAAATTACTTGTAGGGATAAGGTCCTAAACTTAAAAGTAGTTTTAGTGTATAGTGTATTTGAAAAGCTAGATGCGATTACAAGAAGTGTGCGGGTTTACAATGAAGGGGAAGAAACACTTTATTTGGATAAGGTAATGTCTTGTAGCATTGACTTTGATAATATTGATTTTGAGATGATCACATTGCATGGCTCTTGGGCAAGAGAAAGACATATTCAAAGGGAGAAGGTAGGTTATGGCAAGCATTCAGTAGCTTCCACAAGAGGAGAATCTGGTCATCAAAATCATCCATTTATGGCACTTGTAAAACCCGAAACAACAGAAGACTTAGGGGAAGCCTATGGCTTTAGTCTTGTGTACTCAGGTAACTTTATAGCACAGGCTGAAGGCAGCCAATTTGATACAACGCGTTTTGTAATGGGAATTAATCCATGGCATTTTAGATGGGAACTTCAAAGTGGTGCAGAATTTGTGGCACCAGAGGTGGTCATGGTTTATTCAGATGAAGGCATTGGCAAGATGACAAGAACCTTCCATGATGTATACCGCAATCATTTAATACGTAGCCCCTATAAAGACCTTAAACGTCCAATTTTAATTAATAATTGGGAAGCTACTTATTTTGATTTTAATACAGATAAACTTTTAGCCATTGCAGATGAAGCGGCTAAAGTAGGCATTGAGATGCTTGTAATGGATGACGGCTGGTTTGGACACCGCAATGATGATAACTCTTCTCTTGGAGATTGGTTTGTCAATGAAGAAAAAATCCAAGGTGGCCTTAAGTATCTTGTAGATGAGGTGAATAAGCGTGGCCTTAAGTTTGGTATATGGTTTGAACCAGAGATGATTTCACCAGATTCTAAGCTTTATGAGCTGCATCCAGATTGGGCATTGCAAGTAGAAGGCAGGCAGGCTGGACTTGCACGTAATCAATATGTTCTTGATTTGACGCGCAGTGAAGTTGTGGATTATGTATACAACTGTTTAAAGAAAATATTAGAGAGTGCCAATATTGCTTATGTGAAATGGGATATGAATAGACCACTTACAGATGTAGGCAGTTTAAATTTACCAGCTGAGCGAAAAGGTGAGATTTTCCATCGCTATATGTTAGCTGTTTATGAACTGTTAGAACGTCTTACAACAGATTTCCCAGATCTTTTATTAGAAGGCTGTTCTGGAGGTGGGGCACGTTTTGATCCAGGTATGCTTTACTATAGTCCTCAAATTTGGTGCTCTGATGATACAGATGCTATTGAACGCCTTCAAATTCAGCAAGGTACAGCAATGGTATATCCGTTATCAAGTATGGGCGCCCATGTAAGCGATTGCCCCAATCATACAGTAGGCCGAACTACACCTTTTAAGACAAGAGGCCATGTGGCACTTGCAGGTACTTTTGGGTATGAGTTAGATATTACACGTATTAGCGAAGAAGAACGTCATCAAATTCCAGAACAAGTAGCTTTATATCATAAGTATAATGACCTTGTACGTCAAGGAGATTATTATAGATTAAAAAGTTATACGGACAATCACTACGAAGATGCTTGGTCAGTGGTCGCAAAGGATAAGGGAGAAGTACTTATCACTTTTGTACAAGTTTTAGCAAGACCTAATCGTCATAGTACACGCCTTTGCTTAAAAGGTTTAGAAAGTAACTTCCAGTATAAAGATGAGGCAACGGGACAAATTTATAGTGGGGATACTTTGATGCATGCTGGGTTATTAGTAAAGGGTATTTATGGTGATTATACAAGTGTATTAATTCATTTAGTGAAAGTACACTAAAAGTTAATCTATATTCTAAGTAAAATAGGATGATTGTATAATTACAATCATCCTATTTTGCCGTATACTGAGATTAAATATATGTGTAATAATTTACACACAGTAAGTTGTAAGTAAAGGAAGGTGGGTAAAAATGAGACCAAGAATAGAAAAAAGTACATTAAGTACAGTGCTTGTATTAGGCGCAGTAGCTGGAGTTGCGACGATTGCCTTAAGTATAAAAGCAGTAAAGAAACAAAAGAAAAAAAGAAGGGCATTGCCTTATAATAAATATAGAGAACGCCAAGTTTATTTCGTGGGTGGCGGACTTGCTTCTTTAGCAGGTGCTGCATATCTCATAAGAGACTACAATTTTAAAGGTGAAAATATTCATATCATAGAAGGGCTGAAAATATTAGGCGGCAGCAATGATGGTGCCGGTGACCCTAAAAATGGTTTTGTATGTCGTGGTGGGCGTATGCTTAATGAAGAAACTTATGAAAATTTCTGGGAGCTTTTTAGCACCATTCCTTCCTTAGAAGTACCAGGCAAAAGTGTGACAGAAGAAATTCTAAACTTTGACCATTTACATCCAACACATGCACAAGCTAGACTTGTAGATAAAAATGGTGAAATATTAGATGTAAGCAGTATGGGATTTAATATGAAAGATCGCATGGCATTAGGTAAGCTTTTAGTAACACCTGAAGAGAAGTTAGATGATTTAACCATTGAAGATTGGTTTAATCATACCCCACATTTCTTTGAAACAAACTTTTGGTATATGTGGCAAACAACATTTGCTTTCCAAAAATGGTCAAGCTTATTTGAATTCAAACGTTATATGGAACGTATGATTTTTGAATTTTCACGTATTGAAACGTTAGAGGGGGTCACACGTACACCTTATAATCAATATGAATCCGTGATTTTACCACTTAAGGCCTATTTAGAAAAACAAGGTGTAGATTTTACAATTAATGCAAAAGTTACAGATATTGAGTTTAAGCCAGGCAGTCAAATTACAGCCACAGCTATTCATATGGAAAATGAAGAGGGCGAGCATATCATTGCGCTTAAATCTGGTGATGTATGTATTATGACAAATGGCTGTATGACAGATAATGCAACTTTAGGTGATTTAAATACAGCACCTGAGTATGATATTAGTGAACCAATGTCAGGAAAGTTATGGGAAAAGGTGGCTAAGAAGAAGTCAGGACTTGGAAATCCTGAGCCATTCTTTAACCATCCAGAAGAAACTAACTGGGAAAGCTTCACAGTTACATCAAAAGGAAATAAGCTTTTAAAGCTTATTGAAAGATTTTCTGGCAATATTCCAGGTAGTGGTGCCCTTATGACCTTTAAGGATTCAAGTTGGCTTATGAGCATTGTTGTAGCTGCACAGCCTCATTTTAAAAATCAACCTATGGATACGACAATCTTTTGGGGCTATGGTTTATATACAGACCGCATAGGTGATTATGTGAAGAAACCAATGCGTGAATGTACAGGAAGGGAAATACTCACAGAACTTTTATACCACCTACATCTCTTAGCGCAAGAAGATGAGATTATGAAAGATGTGATCAATGTCATTCCTTGCATGATGCCATATATTGATGCACAGTTCCAACCACATAAGATGAGTGATAGGCCACAAGTGGTACCAAAAGGCTCTACTAACTTTGCAATGATTAGCCAATTTGTAGAGATTAAAGAGGATATGGTATTTACAGAAGAATATTCAGTAAGAGCAGCTAGAATGGCAGTTTATAAATTATTTAATGTGACAGATAAAGAGATTTGCCCAGTAACACCTTATAAGAAGGATGCAAAGGTATTGAAAGCAGCATTAAAAAAGGCATATAGCTAGACACGCAGTGAAAAGTAAGAAAGCAATAATGAAAAGCAAGACAGAACAATGAAAAGCAAGGAAGAATAATGAAATGCAAGACAGAATAATGAAATGTAAGTAAATGAAAAAGACTGCTAAGCAGTCTTTTTTTAGGTGGTGGATTGGTCAGAAGAGATGGAGGTTGAGGTATAGTTCATGTCAATGGTGATGACTGTATAGTAGGTCTCATCAATAGTTTTAACAAGGTCATCAATTTTAGCGGCTAAGTCTTTAGGTGAGGTTTTGTAGCTAGGCGGTACTGCCACATCGAAGACAAGGTTAGTATGCGTCGTTCCTAGTACAACACGGAAGTCATGAAGTGAAAGCTGTGGATGAATCGTTTGAACAAGATCGGTCACTTTGTGGCGTAGGGCAACTGTTGCTGGATCTGAAGTAACGACTGGGTCTGGGTGAATGACTAAGTTAACATTAAAATTTTTCTTGAAGTCACGTTCAATAAGATCTAGTTTATCATGGCAGCTTAAGAGGTCTTCTTCAGCAGCAACTTCTACATGAACAGAAGCAAAATAGTTATTTGGACCATAGCTGTGAAGTACTAAATCATGAAAGCCAAGGACTCCGTCATAGCCTAAAAGTTTAGTTTCGATATCACGCGTAAAAGCAGCATCGGGTGCTTGCCCAAGAAGGGGACTTGTGGTTTCTTTTAAAATATTGTAGCCAGAGTACAAGATGAATACACCAACGGCAGTTCCCATATAGCCATCTAGTTGAAGCCCTGTGAAATGGGCAATTATAAAGGCAACTAAAATAGCGGATGTGGCAATGACATCATTACGGCTATCTGCAGCGGTTGCTTCTAAAGTAGTAGAGTCAATAAGGCTGCCAAGTTTGTAGTTAAAGGCACTGAGCCAAATCTTAAGTAAGATTGAGAAAATCAGTACAAAAATCATAGGCAAACTTACTACAAGTGGGTCTGGATGAAATATTTTAGTAACAGAAGATTTAATAAGTTCAAGGCCAAGTAAGAAAATAATAAACGAAATAATGAGCCCTGAAATATATTCAATACGGGCATGACCAAAAGGATGGTCTTCATCAGCAGGTTTGCTAGAAAGTTTGAAGCCAACTAAGGTAACGATAGAAGAACCGGCGTCTGATAAATTGTTAATACCATCGGCTAAAATAGCGACACTATTAAAGAGAAGGCCAACACCGATTTTGGTAATACATAAAATGATATTGGCAAGTATGCCAACAAGGCTGCCTAAACGTCCATAGGCTTCACGGACACTAGGAAGTTTCGTTTCTGTATGATTTTTTATAAAACACTTTATAAGTAGTTGAGTCATTAAAATCCTCCTTTAAAATAAAATAATATTCCCTAAAGCTATCTTTATTAGACAGACTCTAGGGAAACTTTTTAAATATCGTCTACATTAAAAGATAGAACGATTTGCTTAGTAGTTGTTTTAAGTTGTGTAAGTTTTACCCCAGCAGCACTAAACATTTTTTTAGAAGCTTTCACGGCGTCAGTTTCACTGTATTTATCAGATAAGTAAACCACTTCGCGAATACCGGACTGAATAATAGCTTTACAACATTCATTACATGGGAAAAGTGCCACATAGATTTTTGCACCAGATAAAGATTTACCGCGGGCATTTAAAATGGCATTAAGCTCAGCGTGAACGACGAAAGGATATTTTGTGTCTAAGAGTTCGCCTTCACGTTCCCAAGGAAAGGTGTCATCAGAGCAACCAATTGGTAAACCATTGTAGCCTACGCTTAAAATGGTATTGCTATTATCTGAGTCTTGCCCACTTACAATACAAGCCCCTACCTGTGTACTTGGATCCTTGCTACGTTTAGCCGCTAAAAGGGCTATCCCCATAAAATAATCATCCCAAGAAATATAATCTGCTCTTTTCATTATAATGCCTCCGATTATGACTTAAATATGTTATACTCATAGTAGCTTAGCAGATAAAAACTGTCAACTATATAGCTTTTTATTGGAATTATTTGTGACAAAAGAGGAGAGAAAGATGGCGAAAGTAGAACTTGTAATTTTTGATATGGATGGGCTGATGTTTGATACAGAACGTATATACTATAAGGCGTGGCAAGAAGCAGCCCAAAGTAAAGGATATGCAATTACCTGGGAAGTATATACACAAATTGTAGCAAGAAATAGCCGTTATATTGAAAAAGTACTTAAACAATTATTAGGAGAAGCGTTACCTTATAAAGAAATTGAAGAAGATAAACGTCAACGCTCAAATCAAATGATTGCTGAAGAAGGTATCGGGATTAAAAAAGGACTTCTAGAATTATTAGATGCCTTAGAGCAAAAAGGTATTAAAAAGGCTGTGGCAACGTCTAGTCAGCGTGAGAAGGCATTAAGTTATTTAAGTCTTGCTGGGATTAAGGAACGCTTTGATGATATTATTTGTGGTGATGAAGTGATGGAATCTAAGCCAAATCCAGAAATCTTTGTAAAGGTTTGTGGACGCTTAGGGGGCACACCAGAGAAGACCTTGGTTTTAGAAGATTCTAGATTGGGGCTAGAAGCAGGGAAAAAAGGTGGTATGACAACAGTACTTATACCCGATCTTGTACAGCCGGATGAGGAAATGAAAGGAAATGCTGATTATATTTTAAATTCCTTAGATGAAGTCATTAAATTACTTTAAAGAGATTACTTGAAATAAGCTTATAAAAATAAGTTTATATTTATATAAGAAGGCAGTTGTATGAGTGTTTTATAAACATTCATACAACTGCCTTTTATAAGACCCTAGTATTTTGAGGGTTGTTAGCATCAAGTGCACAGGTGAGATTTTCAATATAAGGTGTTAGTTCGTCTAATAAAATGCAAGTGGCTTTTGAAGGACGTACTTCCTTAGGTAAGATATAAGAAAATGTTACGTGTACATTATCCTCTAATGAAATAACATCAAAGACCTCGTTGGCATCGCATTGTGTAAATAACATATGCGTGGAGATAAGTGCAATCCCTAAGTTGTTTTTTACAGCTTGTAAGAGAGCAAGATTGCTATTAAAGACAACCTTAGCATTTGGAACGATACGATGATTGGTTAAGAAGAAATCTAAGGCTTCTCTTAACCCAGAGCCATGTTCACGGGTGAGCCATCTTTGGTTTTGAAGTAAGCTAAAATCAGAGAGTGTGTCTGGCAAATTTGCACTTTTAGGCGCAATGAGGACAAGATTATCTTCAAAGAAATATTGTTGTGTAAAGCGGTTTGAGTGAATATTACCCTCAATAAGGGCAAGGTCAACTTTAAGTGCCTTAACCATACTTGTTACTTCACTGGTATTGCCGATGATAACTTCTATTTCAATATCCGGATATTTGTTGCAGAATTCCCCTAGAAAGTGTGGTAATAAACATTCACCGATAGTAAGTGTGGCCCCAATACGAAGATGCCCCTTTGGACTATTGGAGATATTTTTAACTTCATCTTTCGTTGTTTCAAGCAAAGATAAAAGCTCCTTGCTACGGCGATATAAGAGTTTACCACTATCCGTAATTAATAATTTTTTTTGCTTTGTACAACGGGCAATAAGTTGTGTGCCAAAATAGGCCTCTAGATTTTTAATATGTACGCTAACGCTAGGCTGCGAAAGATTAACTTTTTCGGCTGCCTTCGTAAAGTTTTTGGCTTCGACAACAGCTGTAAAAGTTCTAAGTTCATCAAGCATTTTAGACTCCTTTCGAAAGATAGTATTAATTTTTTTAATAGATACAATCAAAATAATTCATTTTACTTATACTACTTATATTATTATACTAAATTTGGCTTATGTAAACGAAAAAATAAAAAAGTTTGCATATATTGCACAATAATAAATTAAGCCTAAGAAAAAAGAGATAAAGATAGCTTTAATGTATTGTGCAAAACCGTAGAATTATATATTACATAGGAGATGACTAAGATGTCTTACCATTATTTACTCGATCTTGCAATTATATTAATTAGTACGAAGCTATTTGGACTTCTTACTAAGAAGTTCCATATGCCACAAGTAGTAGGGGCACTTTTGGCAGGGCTTGTATTAGGGCCAGCAATGTTTAATATTTTGCAAGAAACAGATTTTTTAAAACAGTTAGCTGAACTTGGTGTTATTGCACTCATGTTTACAGCTGGTCTTGAAACAGATATCAAGGAAATGAAAAAAACAGGAAAAGCTTCTCTTGTTATTGCATTATGTGGCGTACTCCTACCATTAGCAGGTGGATTTGTCATTGCTGCAATCTTTAATAAAGGAGATTTAGCAAGTGCAACAACACCACTTTATTTACAAAATATTTTTATTGGGATTATTTTAACTGCAACTTCAGTAAGCATCACGGTAGAAACGCTTAAAGAAATGGGTAAACTTTCAACACGTGCTGGAAATGCTATATTAGGTGCAGCAATTATAGATGATATTTTAGGGATTGTAGCTTTAACAATTGTAACAAGTATGGCAGATACTTCAGTAAATATTATTTGGGTCCTTACAAAGATTATTTTATTCTTCGTATTTGTAGGGGTTGTAGGATTTGGATTTTATAAATTCTATAAAAACTGGACAGAAGAAGAACAAGATAAAAGAAGATTCGTTATTATTGCTTTCGTATTTTGTTTATTACTTGCCTATATCGCAGAAGAATTCTTTGGTGTAGCAGATATTACAGGTGCATTTATTGCAGGGCTTATCATTTCAAATACTGTGAAAAAAGAATATATTACACAACGTTTTGAAACAATGTCATACCTTCTTTTATCACCAGTATTCTTCGCAAGTATTGGCTTAACAGTAGAGCTTCCAAAAATGACACCAGCGATTATTATCTTTTCTTTAGCACTTTTAATTATGGCAATCCTAACTAAGATTGTAGGTTGTGGTTTAGGTGCTAAACTATGTAGATATTCAAATCGTGAGGCACTTCAAATTGGAACAGGAATGGTTTCAAGAGGTGAAGTTGCCCTAATTGTAGCAAGTAAAGGGGCAGCACTTGGTTTAATCAGTCCAGTACAATTTGGACCAATCGTTATTATGGTTGTTGTAACAACTATCATTACACCTATTTTACTTAAATTAGTCTTCAAAGAATCTGATGAAGAGATGGATGAAGAAACAGAAAAAGTAAAAGGAAAACTCGCAGTATAGTTTAGTATGAAAGTACTAGCCGCTAGAGAGGCTTCTGTCGGTATAGAGAGATAAAAAGGCAACACTAATTTACCTTGACATTCATTTGGTTTGAAGGTCAGATAAAGTGAGTGTTGTCTTTTTTTTATGATTTATTGTTTGGTTGTGCTAAGGCATTGTACCAAATAGGGTATATAGTCAGTGTTTCTCTAGGCGTTTCATAGAGGCTACCTAGACGGCCCTTGTAGAGGTTGATACTTTCAGCAAGGAGCAGTGGATGGAAGAAAGTTGGTTTGGGATTGCCGTAGTAATCAATATAGTAGGGACTGCGTTCAATATGGGCGCTTTTTTCATTACTGCCGTATTTAGGTCCGAGTATGGTGCTAGAAGATGTCCTAAGGGCATCAGGATTATTTGTTTCACAAGGCGCTGCAGTTAAAAGATAAATGCCATTGGTATCTACTAAGTATTCAAGGACTGTATGATTTGTGGCTGTTTGAACATTTAATGTAGGATTTAAAATGACTTGGCAGCCCATGCCTGTATAATAACGAATGAGTTCCACGCTATTTAAAGTATCTAAGCCAGTACTTAAGCCGATTTTACCAAAAGGTGTGTCGACGATAGTTGGTGTCGTGCCTTCTGTAAGATAAGTCTTTTCCGAATTCGTTAAATGGATTTGACGATAAGTGCCTAAAATCCCTGTCGGACTTATGAGGACAACGGTGTTATATAATTTGTCAGTTTCAGCATCTTTTTCAAGAAGACCAAAGCCGACATAGAGATTATACTGTTTACAAAAAGCAGTAATGGTTTCAGTAGAAGGACCAGGAACTGTTTCCGCAAGGCTTTCAAGTACGCCAAGGTCCCAATTTGAGCTATAACCAGATAAACTCATTTGTGGGAAAAGTAAAAGGTCCACGTCTGCATTATAAGCTGCTTTCATGGTAGTCGTCATATTTATGAGATTAGACTTGATGCTTCCTGCAATGGGAGAAAAGTTGCTAACAGCCATATTAAGGGATTCAAAAGAGAGTGAAGGCAAACTTGATTTAGAAAGTGTCTCATACCAGTTGGCATAGAGTTCAGGTTTGAGCGTAATCTCTTCATCCTCATAAAGCCTTTCAGAAAAGTCAATGTTGGCGACGAAGATGCCTTCTGACTTCGTATAAATCCCGGCATGCTGCATATTATCTAGGATATTAACCCCTAATTCTATTTTCTTAGGTCCGACAATCATACTACCACCTGGAAATTCAATAGGCATAATGGTAGCACCTTCGTAAGGAATTTCTTCGCCTGTTAAATTACTGCTGGCAATATAGACGTTTTTAAGTGTACTTAGGCCATGAAGACGAGTTTTGTAATACCAACCCCATTTTGTTGCGTTATCTGTACGATAATCATAGGTTTTAGAACTTGCGGTAGGGTTTAAGATAAGGCGGCATCCTTTCGCTGCATAATAACTAGCCATTTCCGGATAGCCATATGTATCATAGCAAATACTAATACCTATAGGTCCCCAAGGTGAATCAAATATAAAAGGCTCTTTTCCCATGGTGCACCAATCCCCTTCATTGCCATTGGGATGGACTTTGTGATAGCTGCCAATAGGGCCGTCTGGGCCAATAATGGCAGCCGCATTGTAAAGGGTCATTGGATTTGTAGCATCCATTTCAGCAAAGCCATAGACAACATACATATTGTACTTCTTACATAAAGTAGCAATTTGATTAGAAGCTGCTGAGGGGTCTGTACTAGGAAAAGTCTCCGCTAATTTATAATGCATTTTAGAGGCCTTAGAAAGAACATTGAGGGGGATGCCATTTTCATGGGTTTGATCGGCATAGCCTGTAAGGGCTAATTCTGGAAAAACCAGCATCTCTACATTGCTTTCACCAGCTTTTATAATCATATTTTTCATTTTCTGCAAGTTAGCTTCTTTATCTCCCCAGGTTGCATCAAAGTTTACAACACCAATGCGGAGGGTATCTTGTAAAGGCTGTTTATGAAAATAGCTGTAGAGGAAAAGTACTGCTAAGAAGAAAAAGCCACATAAGCCCAAGAAAAGAGTCTTCGAGGGACGTTTAAAATAAATAGTCATACAACACCTCTGTTTTGAAATAGACTTGTAAAAATATAATTTTATGTAAAATACTTAATTATAGTATGAAATTAGAGTGGGCATATTGTCAATAACAATAAAAGAAAATCTTTATAAAACATCGTAATTTAAGAAAAGCTAGTATATAATAGGAAAAAAACATATGGCTTCATATGACTTAAGGAGAAGAAATGATTACATTAAAAGAACTTAAAGAAGAAATTATTACTTACGATATTATTACTTATGATGAAAATGGCAATGATGCAGGATATGTAGAAGTAACTTTAACAGACCGCATTATTGAGGTCCCTATGGATTTAAGAGAAGTCAATATAGGACTCATTGCAAGAGAGATTTTAAATCAAGGATTATATAAAGATTAGGGCGCCAAAAGGTGTGCGTACTTTGTGGGTGAGTGAAATGGAGCATGGATAAGTTTAAGTATTTATTTTTCCTGCTCCGTCGCTACGCTCCAAGTCGCGATAGAAATAAAAAACAGACGTTCTAGTTATTGGGAACGTCTGTTTTTTATAGCGTAGGAAGTTTGATTTTTAACTTTATGATGCTAAACTCAAAATTTGAGGTGATTACGTGAGGCGAGTGGCTTTATTATGATTAGGAGGGTGTGACAAGTTTTAGAAATTCGGCTTCTGTGAGGAAGTCTATTTTTTGACCGCGTGCGATAAGGGTAGTGGCACGGCGAAGTTTTGTGCTCATTTGATCTTCACTGAGGGCAAGAGGATTAGGCACGTTAGTGATGACGAGATTTGTTTTGAGTGTCACAGAAGGGGTATAATCTCCGCCTAATTTTTCAATGATAGCAATGGCTTCATGACGTGCCATAGATTGTAGCGGTCCTGTGAAGGCAACGCGTTTGTCTTTAAAGTAAGTGGTATCACTATAAGTTGTAGGTACAGTCTCAGTCATGGTGTCACGACGTTTTGATACTTTACCGATGCCTAAAGAGCCGGCAGAGGTATAGCCGCCTTCATAGAGCTTACCTATTTTAAAGCCTACTGTATCACTTAAAACCTCTAAATCAGTCGTACCGACCTCTTTAGCAATTTCTAAGAAGACATAGGCACAAGCTGTGGCATCAGCCAAGGCGTGGTGATGGTTAAATTTAAAGCCTAAGTGATTTGCGACAGTGTTGAGCTTGGCATTGGGAAGATAACAGAAAAAGTGTCTAGACATGACCATAGTACAACAATAATTTAAAGTAGGAAATGGTATGTCATATAAACTTAAAGTACTTCTTAAGACACTAAAGTCAAAGGAAGCATTATGAGCCACAACCAAGTGCCCTTCTAAGTAAGGCAGTATTTCTGGCCAAAGGGCATCAAATTCTAAGGCATCTTCTACATCACCAGGACGAATACCATGAATCATGATATTCATAGGTGTAAAGCGCATTTCTTTTGGGCGAATAAGCCAATATTTTTCATCTATGATTTTGCCATCTTGTACAATTGTTAAACCTAAAGAACAAGGGCTATTACGTTTTTCATTAGCTGTTTCAAAGTCAATTGCAACAAAGTTCATGGGAACCTCCCTAAAAATACATTATTTTACGATTATAACATAAAAGGCAAGAAGAGGGGGGACGGGTAATTTAGGAAAAAAATAAAAATATGCTACCCGAATATAATAAACTAGTGTATAATAAGGAAGATTTAAGACCAAATCTTATTACTATGTATAAAAGTACATGGCCAATTGTAAATTTAAATATATTTACGATGATGAATAAAAGGAGAGAAAATAAGATGGAGTTTATATGGAATATGATTTATGGTGCCATCATTGGTGTGGCTAATATCATCCCTGGTGTAAGTGGGGGAACAATGGCTGTTGTTCTTAATATTTACGATGAGCTCATTGGGGCTGTAAGTAACTTAAGAAAACAGTTTAAAAAGAATATGATGTTTTTAATTCCTATTGCTATAGGTGCAGGTATTGGTATTATTTTATTTAGTAAGTTAATTGGTTTCTTATTAGAAGCCTATCCAATGCCAGTTAATTTCTTCTTTATGGGGCTTATTATAGGAAGTGTACCGATGATTTATAAGCGTGCCACAGTGAAGAAATTTAATGGCGTTGCGCTCATACCTTTCGTGATTACATTTGCCATTATGTTTGGCATGAGCTTAATTGGTGAAGGTGAAGAGACAGCAAATGCAATTATTACGACAATTACATTAGGCTCAGCTATTAAGCTTATTGTATGCGGCGCTATTGCAGCGGCATGTATGATCTTACCGGGTGTAAGTGGTTCACTTATTTTAGTTGTATTAGGTGTTTATACAAGCGTATTAAATGCTATTTCTACATTTAATATTCCGGTATTAATGTGTGTAGCTATTGGTGTATTAATTGGTCTTTTAGGTGGTGCCAAGTTAATTGATATTTGCCTTAAGAAAAATGAGCAGCTTACTTTCTTTGCCATTTTAGGTTTAGTGGTAGGGTCAATATTCCCAGTACTTAAGGAATCAGGCTTTGCATTCTCAGGTCAATTCATTGTAGCTATTATTACACTTATAATAGGTGCTGCGATTTCATTACTTTTTGCTTCAGAAAAATTCCAAGCTAAAGTAAGAAGAAATAAAGAATTAGTAAAAGCTTAAAAATACATAGAGAAAATAATTAAATAAATAATTAAAGCTTAAGGGATTAGATATAAAAATAAATAGAGAAAACAAAAAAGATGTTATCACCAAATCATTATGAAATGGTGATAACATCTTTTTTTAATGGCTCAGAAAGTTTGCATTTTTATAATAAGCCATATTGTTTTAGTGCATTTTTGAGAATCGCTTCATTTTCAGGTTCCATAGCTACAATTGGTAGACGACAAGATCCTGCCCCCATACCCAACATATTCATAGCTGTTTTAACAGGACTTGGACTTGCTTCAATGAAGAGGGCATGAACAAGGTCAAGCACCTTGATTTGTGCCTCACGGCTTTTGGCAACTTCACCGTTTAAGAAGTCCATAACCATATTGTGTGTATCTTTAGGGATAATATTTGCCATAACAGAGATGACACCTAGACTTCCCATTGAAAGTGCAGGAACTACATTTTGGTCATCCCCTGTATAAATTGCAAAGTCTTCGCCACAAAGCTTACGAATTTCACCAATATGATTAAAATTACATTCTTTGATGCCGACAATATTAGGAATGAGAGAAAGTTCTTTAACAGTAGAAGGTGCCATATCTAAGACAGTACGACCTGGAACATTATAAAGAATAATTGGTAAATTTGTGCTTTCGGCAATCGCCTTAAAGTGAGCGTAGAGCCCTTTTTGTGTTGTTTTATTATAGTAAGGAACAACAGATAAAACGGCATCTGCGCCAGCTTCCTGTGCAAATTTTGTTGTACCAATAGCGTGCATTGTATCATTACTGCCGGCACCAGCGATAACTGGAATGCGGCCATTTACTTTTTTGACACAGCACTCAATAAGTGCTTTATGCTCTTCCATAGGTAATGTAGCAGCCTCGCCAGTTGTACCGCATACAATGATTGCATCAGTACCTTCGGCAATATGCCACTCTACGAGCTCTTCAAATTTATTAAAATCAACTGCGCCTTCTGGTGTAAAAGGTGTGATAATAGCAACACCAGAACCAGTGAAAATTGCTTTTTTCATAAAACTTCCTCCAAGTTTATGGGATTTATAAGACTATTATACGAATTAAATGAAGAAGAGACAAGCCGAAAAGAAAAGTCTTAATATATCCCATATTTTATATAAAGTAGGTATAGTATATTGTATTATAAAAAGAAGGAAGAGGTACCTGTTTATGTGAAAATAAGAAAAGAATTAGAAAAAAATAAGTATGGACTTCAATAAAAGATTTATAAAAAGGACATAAAAAACACATAATAAAATGATAAGCTACTATCAATCATAAGAATATAAAGAATCATTGTAGGAAATAAACGTATGTGTTAAAATAAATCACATGAAATTGGAAGAAAAGTACAAAAGGGAGGACTAGTATGTCGATAGTAAGTTTGATTGGAGGCATCCTTGGATTTGGGATGAGTCTGATTTTATGGATAGTAAGAATTATACTAGCCATTGTAGTAGGAGCAGTAGCGAGTTTAAAAGGGAGAAGTGGCCTTTTATGGGGTCTACTTACATTAGTTTTTCCATGGACATTTTTCATTATTTTCTTCTTAGGAAGAAAGTATCCTAGGTTCCCTGGTGAAATTAGAAATAATGCAGCATTTGCAGGAAGGAATCCTGCCGTTGCCTCTATTATGGCACTTTCAGCAATGATTGCTAAAGCAAATGGAAGTGTTTCAAAAGAAGAAATTCGATTTATTAAAGAATTTATCGTAGGCCGATTTAATATTAATGGTGCTGAACTTAATAATTATGCAGATGCCTTTGATTATGGGAAAAATCACCCAGAGCAGTATACAATCTTTACTGAAATGATTAGAGGCTATTGTTCAGGCTGGACCATTAATATGATAGCTTATCTCTTTGTAGGAATTAGCTTACAAGGTGAAGATAATGGTCAAAAAGAAAGTGAAACAAAGAAGATTTTATATGCTTTAGGCATTTCACCATATGAATATGAACGCATTAAACTTCATTTAACAGGTGGTAATCGCAGCTATCAAGAAAGCTATAATTATTATGGTGGAGGGGCAGCAGCATCTAGTGAAAGTCTTATTAAGAAATACAAAGCAGTACTTGGTGTAAGTGAAGATACGACACTTGCGGAGGTAAAAAAAGCCTACCGTAAGCTTGTTAAAGAATATCACCCAGATAAACTTGCAGCAAGTGGTATGCCAGAAGACTACGTAGAATTTGCCAACCAAAAAATACGTGAAATCAATGAAGCTTATGAGTACCTAGAAAAAAATCTTAAATAAATATACTATTAAATGTATAAAAAAAGAGAAACATGTGCATCCTCTAGAAAACATTTAGGAGGTAGGCTATGAACCAAGTTAATTTAATGGGTAATGTTACAAAGGATATTGAATTGCAAGAAGCAGCCACAGGTACAAAATATGTACAATTTAGGATTGCAGTCCATACAAGAAGTGAAAAGGCTAATGCGAATTTCATAGATATAGTGGCCTTCAATAAACAAGCCGAAATCCTTTCACAATATGTGAAAAAAGGCAGTAGAATTTGTATAGAGGGTCATTTAACAGATTCTCAATATATTGACCATGAAGGGAATAAACGCAATACACTCAAAGTTATTTTAGATCATTTTGAGTTTGCAGATACAAAGAAAGAAGTAGCAGATCAAGAAGAAATCGCTGCTTCAAAAGAATAGGTAATTTTTAAGATAAAGAAGGATGTGTTACAAAATCTTTGATGAATTTGTAACACATCCTTCTTTGGTGTGCGTCACGCTCTTAATTTTGACTTGTGCCTGATTTGGCGAATATGATGATAAGTCCAATAATGACAAGTAAGATAGGCCAAACAAGAGAGTTACTAAAGATGAGATTCCAGATGTTGCCAAATACCATACTTGCAAAACTTATCCCGGCCACTAAGGTTAAGATGCCAACAGGAATTAAAAGTCCTGAATTACGTGGTTTGCTAAATAGATAAAGTTGAAAAAGTCCTACAGCAGGTGCCAAAATATAGACTGGCCAAGTATAGGCACTAAAGTGCCAATTAGTAAATACCTCAAAGAAGAAGAGCAGGCCAATCGTTGTTAAAATTCCACCAGGAACAAGTACCCCAGGTGCACGCCCTGAAGTAAAGTAACCGACTTCAAAACAAAGTCCAGGAATAAGCACAGCTAATGGCCAAAGATTCCACAGATGCAAAAAGCTAAAATTAAAGAAATGACCTAAAACACCTAATAATCCAATAGCAACAAAAATAATCCCCACAGTTATATTGTCTCTACTCATATGAAACTCCTTTTATAATATAGATTTAAAATCAAGCCATATTACACTTTGTTAAGTCCCTATACAAGTCATAAATACTGTCAATAACATCATAAAGAGGTTAGCTTAAAGCCAAGCTAATAATCTTGGCTTTAGTATAATACAAAACCTTGGTATTTAAAATATAAATTAACAAAAAAGTATAAATATAAAAATAAAATAAAGTTAAATAAAATTAATTATATAAAATTAAAAATAAATAAAAGTGTTGCAAATTAAAAGTAATTAAGTTATACTATAGAAGAAATGGCCCATTGGTCAAGCGGTCAAGACGTCACCCTCTCACGGTGAAATCATGGGTTCGATTCCCGTATGGGTCACTAGTTAAAAGAGATAAGCAGCGAGTATCAATAGATACAGTGCTTATCTCTTTTTTTGTTTCAGTGTGTAATACCTAAAAGTGTAGTAAAATAATGAAAAAATTAGGCTATCTGAAGATATCGTTTAAGCATTGCACAGAGTGTATGAATAAAAGGCTGTAAATTAAAATCCTAATACAGCTTTCTATGATAAAATAAATTCATAGAAGGCTATTTTTGTGGGAAGAAGAGAAAGATTAAGTGAGGGTAAGAAAAATATGCAATGGATGAGAGCAATATTAGCTCAAGTAGTTAGGCGTAATAAATTGAATAAGTATAGAGAGTAAGAAGAGATGGTGTTAAAACAGTATAAGAAGCATGTGTTGTTTTTACATTTAAAGTTGACGTGCTTATTGGGGGACTATTAATTATCTTTATAATTTCTCATGATGATAATATTAGAAAGTATTGTAATAATTTAGTTGAGATTAAAAATAAGCAGTGCTTGGTGCACACAATCCAATAGTCTGGTTGAAAATGGTTATAATACATAATTAAGAGCCAGAGGATAATGTTAGTAGGCTAGTAGTAATTTGTAGACAGTAAGCAAACAAGGATAAGGCGGATATTGCAAAGTTAACAAGTATAGGGGGTGTGGCACCTCCTATTATGGATACACATTATGCGGCACCAGCTATGCAAAAGCTGAAGAGATGGGGCTTATTGACCTAACAGCTTATCCTATGAAGACATGGTCAGAGATTATGCCAAATGAAGAAAAAGTAGAAGTAGAGGGTAAGCAAGTTGATTTAAAAGATATACCTGTAAGGCATTATAATGGAAAACTTATGTTACTCCTTAAGAGCCTATTGAATTTAAGGTGAATTTTTTATTAAAAACTTTAGGGAAACGTTATCTTTTAGAACATATATAGGAGTGTAAGCACAAATAATTCAAACGCCAATACAGAAGGCTTACTTATAAGCTATAAACCAATAGTGCTTTGGCATGCGGTGGAGGTGGAGAGGATGCATAGACGTAGCCGCCATGATTAGGAGGACTTACACAGAGTAAATAAAGTTATTACTTATACTTTAAAATCAAATATTTAAGACTTTAGGTACCTCAACATGTAGAAGTCTTAAGATTTGGCCTCCCAGCTTGTTTGATTTTTGGAGGTTTTGCACTATTTAAGAAAGTAAGAAACGCAATGGACACTAGAAGAACTGGGAGGCTTTTGGCGGAAATTGTGGGAAGACATCTTTAAATGGTGCAAAGCAGAAGGAAATCGGGAGTTTAAAGTGTGGTGCAAACTCAGAACTTGAGTTGATAATGCAAGGCTAGTTGGTTTATTTATGCTGCACTTGAAGCATACTTAAAGTCTAATAGTATAGAAGTAAATGCTAAATGCCCTTAAGCATGGAGATGAGCTTAAGGGCATTTAGTCTATCAATATTAAAGATATCAATTGAAGATATCAATATTAAAGATATCAATTGAAGATATCAATATTAAAGATATCATTATACACGCAAGCAGATATAAGAAACACCAGTTAATATTGAAATTGAAATTATGTATAAAATCGCTACTTGGTATTTTGCGTAAAATGACATAATAAAGAAACTCCTTTTAATTTTATAATATATAAATATTCTATCATAAGTAGATTTATATTATATGATAAATATCACACAAAGTAAAGTTTATCTATAGGAGAAGTTGGAATTAAATTAAAAGTAAATGATTAAAAATTAAGATTTATATTAGAAGAGATGGGAAAATAGGGGATTAACTAGATAAAGTTATATTTTTAATACAGATTCAAAAATTATGTTGTGCAATATGCTAAATAAAAGTGAGAGATGGAAAACTAATGTAAGGGAAAAATATACATAAAATTATAGTATAAAATAAAAAAATCAAGCCAAAGAGGGTGAAAGTTACTTGACAAAAAGACTGTTTAATCATATAATATTATTAATGTATTTAAAGCAACTTCTAAATTTCACATGTTATCAGAAACTATATTGCCCTTATCGACAATGCAGCAGATGGTATAGAAAAGGGGAATCTTGTTTGTGACAACATGTGAATTTTATTTTTTGGCTTGTAAATATGTGTAATTATTTTTAAGGAGGTACCACTATGAATCAAGGTACAGTTAAATGGTTTAACGCAGAAAAAGGATTTGGATTTATCGCTAGAGAAGATGGAGATGACGTTTTCGTACATTTCTCAGCTATTCAAGGTGACGGATTCAAAACTCTTGAAGAAGGCCAAAAAGTAACTTTCGATATCGTTCAAGGAAACCGTGGCGACCAAGCTGCAAACGTAACTAAAGCTTAATTTTTATTAAGTTCAAAAGGCTCTTACATTACTTGTTAATGTAAGAGCCTTTTTTTGATAGAGTAGAAAGGTTATTTCTTGAGTTTTAGCGTTCAATTGTAACATGTCTGCGAGGCAGTTTCATCTTGATGGCTTTTTCAATCTCTGATAAGGTTGCCTCATTTTTAGGATCTACGAACATACAGGTATAGCCTTCTTCACCAGCACGGCCAGTACGACCGATACGATGGATATAAGTTTCTGGTGTTTCTGGAATATCGTAATTGTAAATATGTGTTACCCCTGTAACATCTAAGCCTCTTGCGGCAACGTCTGTTGCAACGAGATATTGGATATCAGCATTTCTAAAGGATTTCATAATGCGTTCGCGTTTAGATTGAAGGATATCACTATGAAGTTTTGCCACATTGTAATGACGTGATTTTAAAGCTTCATATAAAGTATCTACACGGCGTTTTGTACGACAGAAGATGATGGCTAAGAAAGGATTATCTTCTTCAAGGACTTTACAAAGAGAAGCTTGTTTCCAGCGGTCGGTAGTTTCTACAAGTTCTTGGCGGATACCTGAAAGTGTGACTTCTTTTTTTGTGATAGTTACAACAGCAGGGTCTTTTGTATAACGATAAGCAAGCTTTTTCACGGCAGCCTCCATGGTGGCTGAGAAGCATAGTGTCTGGCGTTTTTTAGGAAGCTGTGAAATAATGGATTCTACTTCATTTTTAAAGCCCATGAAAAGCATTTGGTCCGCTTCGTCTAATACGAAAGTTTTGGTTTGATGTAAATCGATGGTTTTACGCCCAATATAATCTAAAAGACGACCAGGTGTGGCAATGACGACATGTGCACCATTGTTTAACTTTTTAATTTGTTTATTTGGATCTTTGCCACCATAAACAGCAAGGACATTAATACCACGGTCTTTCGCTAGTTTTTCAGCCTCTGTAGTAATTTGAAGGGCAAGTTCCCTTGTTGGTGAAAGAATAAGCACTTGTACATGATGTGCCTTTACATTGATTTGCTCAAAAAGAGGCAGTAAGAAGGCAAGTGTTTTACCTGTACCAGTTTGAGCTTGTCCGATTACATCTTTCCCCATTTTAATAAGTGGAATGGCTTGTTCCTGTATAGGGGTAGGTGTAGTGATGCCGGAGTGTTTTAATATTTTAATTGTATCTTCATTAATTCCAAGTGATTTAAAATTCATAAGTTTGTACCTTCCATAA
Organism: Cellulosilyticum sp.; assembly: GCF_982396655.1. Classification (NCBI taxonomy): domain Bacteria; kingdom Bacillati; phylum Bacillota; class Clostridia; order Lachnospirales; family Cellulosilyticaceae; genus Cellulosilyticum; species Cellulosilyticum sp. The sequence goes on from NZ_CEVXFV010000005.1 coordinate 25,157, forward strand.
CGTAAGCTTTAAGTTCATAACTTTCATCATATCATAAAACTGACTTAATGAATAGTAGGCATATATCATTTTGAGAGGCCTTGATTATAAAAAAAGCCTACGGAAAATAACATATGCCTAGAGAGCTATGTCTTCCTAAGGCTTTTACTAGCAAGCATCTTAGGACGCCAGTCATTTATGCTTGTAAAGTTGCTACTATGATTGCAAAGCAGCTTCATAAATGCTGTTGACATAAGGCCAGTTGATAACGTTGAACCAGTTTTCAATGTAGCGATCACGGTTGTTTTGTTGTTTTAGATAATAAGCATGTTCCCAAACATCGATTGCAAGAAGTGGGATGAGATTAAGTGGAAGCGGTGTATATTGATTACGAGTTGTAATAATTTCAAGGCGTCCGCCAGGTGTTAAAACAAGCCAAGCATAACCAGACCCAAAGACACTAAGGGCAGCAGCAGTAAATGCACGTTTAAAGTTAGAATAAGAGCCAAATTCACGATTAATAGCGGTAGAAATAGTGCCTGAAGGGAGCATATTACCTTCAGGAGAAAGTGTATTCCATATAAAAGAATGATTATAATGGCCGCCACCGTTATTGAGAATGGCACTTTTTACATCACTAGGGAGCATATCGGCATAAGTAAGCATTTGAGCTAAGGTATAAGCATAAAGTTCTGGATATCTAGAGATGGCATCATTTAAGTTATTGACATAAGTTTGATGATGGCGATCATGATGGATTCGCATTGTTTCTGCATCAATATAAGGCTCAAGGGCATCATAAGCAAAGGGGAGTGGTGGCAGTACAAAACGAGCTTTTAAATCATTAGGAAGTAATGCATCAACTTCTGCGTTAAAAACAGGCGCATTTATGGGCATGGTATTGAGGATATTAGCAGTTGTTTGCTGGGTTTGTTGATTTTGTGAATTCTGTGTGGCGACTTCTGTGTCTTGCATCTCGGGTGGATCTGTATTACGCAGTGCAGAGGCACTTTTGGCTAAGGAGGCATGACCAAGAGAAGATAAAGAAGCTGTTGAGAGTAGTAATAAGTTTAATATATTATTATTCATAATGAATTCCTCTTCGTAAAATTAATTCACTATCATAATATTAATGTGGATGAAATTTGGATAATAAAAAACACCTAAAAAGGAAAAAAATACAAGTTCTCCTTTTTAGGTGTTAATTTTTTATGAGAGTTTAACAAAATCTACGAGGTAACTTATGCGGTCTGCATGCATTTGCTTGGAGATAATCATTTCATAGCTACTAGGTACAGTATCCATAACCTCATTAAGATAAACCTTAAAGTGCATTGCATCTGAGCGTTTCATTTCTATAGTAGAGACAGGTGAAAAATGAACATCATCTTTTAAATGATAGTAGTCTCTGTAATAAGAATAAATAAGCCTAGTTAAAATGGCATCGAAAGTTTTATCACTATCGATTAGATTCGTATCATCACTTGGGTTAAAAGCAAGTTCAAAGAAAGTAGAGGTAAGTGTTGTAGCATTTATTTTGATTGAGAGCTTTTCACCACCTAGGAGCGGGGTGATAGGTACTGTTTCTAGGGTACTTATACTTGGTGTTTTGCTTAAAAAGTCAGCCTTACGGACAACAATCTCCATAGGTTTACTGGATTTAAGATTGGTTCTAAGCGCATTTAAAAGCTGAGGACTTGGTGACTTAAAAGGTAAAACCAGATAGCGATTATTTTTAATAGCATCCTTGAGAAGTATTTCACCTTCTTCAGGTGTTGTGCTTGCATCTTTTACTAAATCTGCTAGATTTGTATCACCTGCACTGATTTTTGTATGCCCCTTATAACTATCCGTTGTAGTTGAATAAGGCGTGGGTGATGTAAAACTTAGGGAAGCGTCATTTTCAGCATAAGTATAATTTAAGACCGTAAAAAATTGTGTAGGGATATAAATAACATCATTAATAAGGGCAATAGGTGATGAAAGTGTAAAAGTTGTATTGCCGACCTTTAGTAAGCGACTGTCGATGTCAGTTTTAATCGTTGTGCCATTGAAGTCAATGACTAAAGAGTTGTCAGTCTGTGTATAAGAACTATACGTTAGTTGGTTTAAGTCCTCCAAGCTAATGTAAGTTGTATCATCTTTTGAAAGAACCTTATGTATAGGTTGGTAAAGAAAATCGTTAAGATAGATAGTCTTGGTCGTATTTGCATAGAGTGGTGTGATGAAGAGTACCAGTACGACTAAGAACAGGAGTAAATGTTTTTTCATAAAGTACCACCTTTTTTATTTAACAATATATCATAACTCACATAAAATGTAAATAAATTGCCAATTTAAACATGAATTAAAAAAATAATGAGTAGTAGTTAAACGGGCAAATCTCTTGTTTTGAGATTATAGGTGGTGTTATGATAGGGTGACGCCCTGAACTAGTTTTTGTCTGGACGCAAGATTTAAATGAGAGGGAAGAAATAAAATGGAATCATTAAATGTAGCAGCAATCAATGCCAATGAACTTCTTTTATTATTAGGAATAATTGGCGTAATCGGTATTTTAGGGGGATGGGTAAGCGAAAAAATTAATATACCTGATGTGGTGATTTATTTATTATTAGGTATTATTGTAGGTCCTATGTTTTTAAATATGGTCAATGTAGATACATTTCCAACAGCTAATGAGATAATTATTAGTTTTGGTTCAGCGTTTATCTTGTATGAAGGTGGACGTGAGGTCAAATTAAAAGTACTGAGCAAAGTGAAGGTGTCGGTAGGATTACTGGCGACTTTGGGTGTTGTAATTTCTATGCTTGTAGTAGGCTTTGGCGTATACATAGTATTTGGTGTACCATTTAGTGTGAGTTTATTATTAGGTGCGATTATAGCATCAACAGACCCAGCTAGTTTAATACCAGTGTTTGGACAGGTTTCTATTGTGAAAAAACTTAAACAAACTGTTATTAGTGAATCAGCTTTTAATGATGCAGTAGGTGCGATTCTTGTAACAACTTTAGTTTCAATTGTGGTTTCAAATGAGTTTACACTTAGTAAAAGCATGATGGAACTTTTAATGATGATTGGTGTAGGTACAGCCGTAGGGATTGTGATTGGATTTGGCACCGAGATGCTATCTTGTGAAAAAACTTATGGTATTTTTAGAGAGTTTGGTCCAATTTTATCTGTACTAGCAGTAATTTTTGCCTATGAAATTACAGATAAGCTTCATGGTAGTGGTTATATGGCTGTCTTTATTGCAGGCCTTATTTCAGGTAATAAAAAACAATTTGGCTTATGGGCACCAGAAGAAAGTTTCGTATCAGCAACTCATTTTAGAGAAAATATTGCAACACTTTCAAGAATGGCAATCTTCATTGTATTAGGAACACATGTAGACCTTAAATCACTTATTGCTTATGGTCCGAAGGCACTGATTATAGTTGCAATCTTAATGCTTATTGCAAGGCCACTGGTAGTACTTGTATGTACATTGCCAGATAAAAATGCGGCATGGAGCAAAAATGAAAAATTATTTATGATGTGGGTAAGAGAAACAGGTGTAATTCCGGCAGCTTTATCAGGGATGGTTGTTTCAATGAAAGTCCCAGGATATGAAATGATTTCTTCAGTAGTATTTATGACAATCCTAATTACACTTTTACTTCAAGCAAGTACAACAAAATGGATGGCTAAAAAATTAAATGTATTAGAAGCAAACTCAGAAGGTCATTAATATGGCGTAGCCAATCAAATATAAAATAGATAAATATGAGAAGATAAAAAGAAATAATTAATAAGTCACTTTTGAAGACAAAAAATATAAAGATAAAAAATAGGTATCATGAAATGCATGATACCTATTTCAGATTGTTGACAAATGAATTTTCCCAAAATAAACTCACAAATTAAGTGAGGATTATTCAAGAAAATCTATTAAAATAGGGGTAAAAAGAGCAGTTTAGGTCCATTTTTACCTCTGTTTTCTATTTCTAGACTAGTAAAATACTATGGAAAAGTTAATTGTCTACAGCCTGAAATAGGTATCATGAAATGCATGATACCTATTTTTTTATTTTTTATAAAGTAGGAAAGTTTAATTTTTCTATTTTATAAAAAATGTATGAGCCCTTTGTTTGTAGATTTGTGATGAGTCGTAAGGGCTAACGCTATTAGTGGCTTAATTCCTGAAGTAATTCAAAGAAGTTAGGGAATGAGATAGCTACACAATCTGGATTTAATAAGGTAGAAGGCGTAGAAGCAAGGCTTGCTGCAATTGTAAGGGACATAGCGATACGGTGATCGTGGTAACTTTCTAAAGTTGCCCCTTGAAGTGGATAGCCACCTTCAATAATAAAACCATCTTCCTTGGTTGTCATATGTGCGCCCATTTTTGTAAGCTCTGTGTAAAGGGTATCAATACGGTCAGATTCTTTGACGCGGAGTTCTTTAGCATCTTTAATAACGGTGGTTCCTTCAGCAAAGAGAGCGGCCACAGCAAGAGCTGGAATTTCATCAATGAGTGTAGGAATAATGCTACCACCAACTGTTGTTCCGTGAAGTTTAGAATAACGTACACGAAGATCGCATACTGGCTCGCCGCCTACGATTTGTTCATTAAATGGGGTAATGTCACCGCCCATTTCTAAAAGGACATCTAAGATGCCACGTCTTGTAGGATTGATTCCTACATTTTTAATAACGATATCACTGCCAGGTGTAATAAGACCAGCTACCATAAAGAATGCAGCAGAAGAAATATCACCAGGCACCACAATAGGAATGGCACGTAGTTCATCACAAGGCATAATGGTAACTTTAGTACCGTCACGCTTAATGGTTGCACCAAGTGCTTCGAGCATACGTTCTGTATGGTCGCGAGATACAAATGGCTCAATGACTGTAGTAGGTGAGTCGGCATATAGACCGGCAAGCAAAATAGCTGATTTAACTTGTGCACTGGCTACTGGTGATTCATAAGTAATACCCTTTAACGCATGTGGCTTGATATGAAGTGGACAGAAGTTATCATCTTTAGCTTCAATAGTAGCCCCCATTTGGCTAAGTGGTAGTGTGACACGTTTCATAGGACGTTTTTGAATAGAAGCATCACCTGTAAGGGTCGTTTCAAAATCCTGTCCTGATAAGATACCAGAAATTAGGCGTACAGTAGTCCCACTATTGCCGCAGTCTAAGATGTCGTTGCTTTTTGTAAGTCCATGAAGGCCTTTACCATGAACAGTAACATCACTACCATTAATTTCAATTTCAATGCCTAATTTACGGAAGCATGAAATCGTTGAAAGACAGTCTGCACCCATTAAGAAGTTTGTGATATGAGTTGTACCGAGTGCTAAACTACCGAACATAACAGCACGGTGTGAAATAGATTTATCAGAAGGCACTTCCATGGTACCTCTTAAGCTAGTGATTGGTTGAATAAGCATAAAAGCCTCCTTTATAAAATCATTTAGTAATATAGATTTCACATTTATAAAATTTAGTTATTCATGATTTTTAGTCATGTGAAATCATTGAGAGAAACTTATTTGCCTACATGTATATTTCAAGGTTTTAGTTGGTTTCTCTATAAAAGCGTTTAGTAATAAATATTATAGCGATGTTTAGAAAGAATTTCTGTCGCTTGTAAAAGGTCAGATTTGCTACCGACTACAATTTTAAGAACACCTGAATCAAATTCACGGTCACTGATAATACCGATATTCTTGATGTTGATTTGATGCGCACTAAGAAGTGAAGCAATGGCTGCAATAGCACCAGGTTCATCTTTTGCATCTACATGAAGAGCATAAGTTTTAGCAATTTCACTTGTAGCACCTTCTTTGAAGGTATTGCGGTAAATGCGTGCTGTATCAAAGTAAGTATAAAGTCCATCTTCATCATTATTTTCAAGTATCTCCAAAAAGTGATCTAAGATATGGCGGTAACTTTCAAAAACACGCATAATCTGATCTTTGTTTGATAAACAAATACCTGTCCAAATATTAGGATTGGAAGAGGCGATGCGTGTTAAATCTTTGAAGCCTCCAGCAGCGAGAGCATGGAGATGGCGATTTGTACCATCATTATCACGAATAAGATGTACGAGGCTACTTGCTACAATATGTGGTAAATGACTAATGTTGGCTGTGGCATAGTCATGATAGGTTGCAGATAAAACAAGTGGTAATGCCCCCATGCGCTCAATGAGTTTTTGTAAGATAAAGAGGATGAAATCAGGTGTATCCCCCATAGGTGTTAACATATAGTAGGCATTTTCAAAAAGTTGTGGTGATGAAGCACTATAACCGAAGCGTTCAGAACCTGTCATCGGATGTCCACCTACGAAGTAAACACGTTTTTGACTTTCTTCAATAAGTTGAGTAATTTTTGAAGCAATCTCATACTTTGTGCTTCCTACATCTGTTAGAATACAGTCATTACGGACATGAGGCAAAAGGCCTGTAACAATTTCAGCTGTTTTTGAAACAGGTGTACAAATAAAAATGACGCTACAGCTTGTAAAATCAGAAGTACAGTTTTGAGCAATATTATCAATAATGCCTTCTTCATAAGCTGTTTTAAGATCAGCTGAATTTAAATCATAAGCTGTAATATAACTATTTTGGACATGAACATTTTTAAATGCTTTTGCGATAGATCCCCCAATAAGACCAAGGCCAATAATTCCGATATGCATGAAATCCTCCTTGCGTGTCAATAAAATCCTATCATAAATAAAATGTATAGAAAATGACGTATAAATTTTATGTTTTATAGATAATTATATATTTTTTTTGGAGTTTTGTATAGACTATAGATTTCACATTTATAAAATATAGGTATTCATAGTTTTGCGTTATGTGAAATCATTAGGAGAAACCTATTTAAGTATATGTATATTTTAAGATTTTAGTTGGTTTCTCTATATGTAAAAAAGTAGCCTATTTAAAGAGAGAACTCTTTGTAGGCTACTTTTAGATAGATTTGTGCTTATTTCTCAAAGAAATGTTTGTCATGTAAGTGACGAATGTTTGCATAAGATGGAATTCCGTTTGCAAAGCTAAGGTGTGACTCACCTGCGATAAGTGGTCTTAGATAATTAACAAATTCTTCTGTAATATCATTACCCTGTGGCGTAATCCATTCTTTAGGTACTTCTTTTTCAAGATTTGCAATTTGACTGATATCGTAGCTGAAGATTTCTGTTTCATATGGCGTATTACTTACACGTTTGTAGCAAAGCATTTTAGCTGTTTCGCCTTGTGCGCCTGCCATGGCAGCAGCTTTACCAATTGCTACAGCTTCATTTAAATCTGTTAAAGAAGCGATATGTCCACCTGCACGTTGTAATACGTTAAGTTCTACAGAACGTACTTTGCAGCCAAGAGCATCTTTAAGTGTGTTTTCTAATGTTTTACCTGCACCGCAAAGTTGTTTGTGTCCGAAAGCATCTATTGTACTTGAAGAAGCTGAAATATACTCACCATTTATATCTTTAATACCTTCTGAAATAGCCACAATAACATTTTTACGTTTTTTACGTACTTCTTGTACATCTTCAATAAAACGTTCTATGCTAAATGGTACTTCTGGTAAATAAATAAGGTCTGGTGCTGGAGAATATTCAGTACGAGCAAGAGCAGCAGCAGCAGTAAGCCAACCTGCATTTCTTCCCATAATCTCCACGATAGTTACAGACGGAATATTATAAATATAAGTGTCATGAGCGATTTCAAGTAAAGATGTTGCTACATATTTTGCAGCACTTCCGAATCCTGGTGTATGGTCTGTAATCGGTAAATCATTATCAATTGTTTTTGGAATACCAATGACATTGATATTTTTGTTATTTTCTTTTGCATAATGAGATAATTTAAGAACGGTGTCCATAGAGTCATTGCCACCAATATAAAAAACAGTAGTAATATGATGAGTTTCAAAGAAATCAAAAAGCATTGTGTAAACATCTTCCGAATGTTCACAAGTAGGAAGTTTAAAACGACAAGAACCTAAATACATAGCAGGTGTATGTGTAAGTTGGTCAAGAGATTCTTGAGTCGTAAATAAAGAAGAAAGTTCAAGGTACTTACCTTGTAATAAACCTTCAATACCGTTTACCATACCGTATACTTTATCATATAAGCCATTTTCTAAAATTCCTTGTAGTACCCCACTTAAAGAGGCATTAATAGCGGCAGTAGGTCCACCTGACTGTCCAATAATACAATTGCCTTTAATAATATTCGTCATGTGTAAGCTCCTTTCAATAGTCCGTAGAATATCACAGTACATGATAGCAGAGAAATAAGAAACGGTCAAATAAAAACATTTTATGCGATGAAAATACACATTATAAGAGGTCTTTATAGTCAAAAAAAAGGCAAGGGCTATAATGAAATTAAGCAATAGATAAAAGGCATTCAAGGAGTAAGCCGCACCAGATATAGCAATAGTGACAATAAAGCAGTACGATTTATTGCGAGTTAGGGCACTTTTAATAAAGTATCCGAATCATTGTATAGGGGGAATTAAGGTGAGAAAAAAATGGAGTTTAGGATTAATGAGTCTCACATTACTTGCATCTAGTTTAATGGTGACACCAGCTTTTTGTGCAAGTAATGTAAAGGTTGAATATGCCAATAGCATGACACAGGCACAAAGTAATACGATTTCATGCAAAATTAAGTTAACAAACACAAGTAAAGAAACGATTTCTTTAGAGGATTACACATTAAGATACTATTATACAAAGGATCAAAACATAACCCAGTGTATGTGGTGTGATAATGCAGCGATGATTTCAGGTGGTAATTATCAGACACTTACGCAAAGTGTACAGGGAACCTTTTATGATATGAGTGTGCCAACAGAGACAGCAGATACTTATCTGGAAATTGGCTTCAAAGCAGGTTCAGGAGAACTTGCACCAAATGGTACGGTTGAAATGCAATTGCGTCTTACAAATAGCAATTGGCAGAATTATGACCAATCTAATGACTACTCATATGGTCAAACGACAAGTAGTTATACGGCGTGGGATAATATTCCGCTTTATGAAAATGGGGTACTTGTAGCAGGGCAGGAACCAGCGGTAGAAGGTGTAGTCGATCCAAGCATTACAATAACAGAGCTGACATATGATAAGAATCCAGAGGTAGCTGATGATGTGCGTACAGAGGTGACTTTAAATGGAAACACATTAGAAAATGTGAAGTTAAATGGGACGGCGTTAAATGTAGCAGATTATAGTTTAGGAGAAGATGGCAGCTTTACTTTTAGTGCGGATTATTTAAAGGGGCTAGAGAGCGGCACTTATAAATATGTACTTGATATGAATCCTGGTAAAGATATAGTTGTTACATTAAATGTGGTAGATACGACAGACTATGATTTTGCCGTTGTGTTACCTACGGTGACAGCGACAGCAGGGGAAGAAGTTATATTACAAGTGAATCTTCAAAATGCATCAAATGGCATTAATAATGCAGACTTTGTATTAGCCCTAAATACAGATGCCTTTGACTTTGTCTCAGCTGAGCCTACAGGTAGCTTAGATACTAATGGAGAGAAAGCAAGTTTAATAACAAGCTTCCATGAGACCACGGGTCTATTAAATGTGATGTATGCAGATAGTACGCAAAAAGGGGAAAACTTACTTGCAGAAGATGGGGCATTTATGGCTGTAAAGGTAAAAGCAAAAAAAGATTTTACAGGTGCACCATTCACACTTAAGAAATTAGGCGCTGTAAATGATGTAAGTCTTAATAAATTAGCGATAAGCTTTAAAACGAAATAGTTAAATACAGATTTCACATGTAGATAGATTTCACATGTATAAATTTTAGTTATTCATGATTTTTAGTCATGTGAAATCATTGAGAGAAACCTATGTACCTAGATGTATCTTTCAAGTTTTTAGTTGGTTTCTCTATAACTTAAGATAAGAAAGTATAGGATAGGAAAGTATAAGATAGGAAAGTTTAAGATAGAAGGGGGAATAAGCACAATGAAGCTTATGAAAAAAGTATTGAGCATGACTTTAGGTGGCATGATGGCAGCTGCAACGCTTTTACCAGCAACACCTCTGATGGCAGAGACGACAACGGGCAAAACAGGAGATGACTGGCTCACCACGAAAGGCAGTAAAGTCGTAGATAAAGAGGGGAATGAAGTATGGCTTACAGGCTGTAACTGGTTTGGATTTAACACAGATACACGTATGTTTGATGGAATCTGGTCAGCTAAACTGGATTTAGCACTTAAAGGAATAGCAGATCGTGGTATTAACTTTTTACGTATTCCAGTAACCACACAGCTTCTTATTGAATGGCAAAATGGTACGGGGAAGACACCCAATGTAAATACTTATGTGAATCCAGATTTAGAGGGAATGGATAGTTTACAGCTTTTTGATGAAGTTGTGAGATTATGCAAACAAAATGGTATAAAAATTATGTTGGATATACATAGTGCCTCTTCAGATGGGCAAAGACATTATTATCCACTTTGGTATGGTGAAGGTTATACAATAGAAGATTATCATCAGTCCTTAGAATGGTTCACTGAGCGCTACAAAAATGAAGATACAATTTTAGCTATTGATATTGAAAATGAACCACATGGTAAGCCATGGCATGAAGCACTTTGGGCAAAATGGGATGATTCAGAAGATGATAATAACTGGAAATATGCTGCAGAAGTTGTTGCAACTAAAATTTTAGATATTAACCCAAATCTTCTTATTATGATTGAAGGTGTAGAAGCTTATCCAATGGAGGGTTATGATTACACCACACAAGATGAATATGAGAAACCACATTATTACTATACATGGTGGGGTGGTAACTTAAGAGGTGTTAAGGATTACCCTGTCACACTTGAAGGAGACTATCAAAAACAAATTGTTTACTCACCACATGATTATGGCCCAACTGTTTATATGCAGGACTGGTTCCAAGGTGATTTTACCAAAGAATCTTTATATGAAGACTGCTGGAAAGATAACTGGGCATATATTATGGAAGATGGCACAGCGCCACTTTTAATTGGTGAATGGGGCGGATTCCTAGATGGCGGTAAAAACCAGCAATGGCTTGAAGACCTGAGAGATTATATTGTTGAAAACAAAATTAATCATACCTTCTGGTGCTACAATCCAAACTCAGGAGATACAGGCGGGCTTGTAGGCTATGACTTTATGACATGGGATGAAGATAAATATGCACTGCTTAAACCAGCACTATGGCAAAATGAAGCCGGCAAGTTTATCGGCCTTGACCATGAGGTGCCACTTGGGGCCAATGGTATTACTGTAAGTGAATACTATGGTACAACCAGTGGCGGCGGTGAAGAAGGCGGCGATGACAGCGGTGAGACACAAGATGTTGTTAAGGGTGATGTGAATAAAGATGGTAAGATTAATTCTACTGATTATGCCGTTTTATACCGCTATGTAGCAAATCATGAAGGCACACTTGATGAAAAGGCGCTTAAAAATGCAGATGTAGATGGCAGTGGCATTGTAGATGAAAAAGATGTAAGTCTTATTAAAGACTATGTTTTAGGGAATATTGATGCATTTTAAGCTTGACAAAATAACAAGGTAGGGTAAAATAGTACTATATTGTCAAAATAGAAAAGCAATGAAAATGCATAGTAAAAATTAAGTACCCTATCAGAGAAAAGTACCATTGGCTGGAAGTACTTTAGGCAAGGCTTGGTTTTGAATTTCACATTGGAGCTTTATCCTTAAAATTAAATTTGTTAAGAGTAGAGGATAACGGTGGCTACGTTAGAGCTGTTGAGTGCTTATGAGTTTTTAGGAGTTTAGTGCCTAAATCTTGTGAGAATCAGGGTGGTATCGCGGAGTATATAAGCTTCGTCCCTTTTGTGAGGGACGAAGCTTTTTTTATAGAGTAGTAAAGTACAATTTTTAACTTTCCTACTCCCGAGAACGTGGCGCTAGCCACTTTCTTATTACCATACAATTATAAAAGTGCAATAAATGAAGGTGGCAGTGCCACTTACCTAAGAAAGGAGCTTTAAGAAATGAAAGATAAATTAGAGATGATCAAACACAGTGCTATTGCAAGCATTGAGACAGCAGATACTCTTAATACATTAGAAGAGCTTAGAGTACAATACCTTGGTAAAAAAGGTGAGCTTACAGCAGTACTTCGTAACATGAAGGACTTAAGTAATGAAGAAAGACCTATCATTGGTCAAATGGCAAATGAGGTAAGAGAAACAATTGAAAAAACACTTGCAGCTAAAAAAGTAGCTTTAGAAGAAGCTGAGCAAAACAAAAAACTTCAAGAAGAAGTTTTAGATATTACAATGCCAGGTAAAACATTAAAAGTAGGACATATGCACCCACTTCAAAAAACATTAGAAGAAGTACAAAATATTTTCATTGGTATGGGATATGAAATCGTAGAAGGCCGTGAAATTGAAACAGCTTACTACAACTTTGATGCCCTTAACTTAGGAGAAGAGCATCCAGCACGTGATGAACAAGATACTTTCTACTTCAATAGCAATCTTGTACTTCGTACAGCAACATCACCAGTACAAGTACACACTATGGAATCAGAAAAACTTCCTATTCGTATGATTGCACCAGGACGTGTTTACCGTTCTGATGAAGTAGATGCAACACACTCACCAATCTTCAACCAAATTGAAGGGCTTGTAATTGATAAAGATATTACATTTGGTGACCTTAAAGGGGTTCTTGCAGAATTTGCAAAGGCTTTATTTGGTGACAAAGCACAAGTTAAATTCAGACCACACTACTTCCCATTCACAGAACCAAGTGCAGAAGTTGACGTATCTTGCTTCGTATGTGGCGGCGAAGGCTGTAATGTTTGTAAAGGTTCTGGTTGGATTGAAATCCTTGGCTGTGGTATGGTACATCCAAAGGTACTTGAGATGGCAGGCATTGACCCAACAGTATATCAAGGCTTTGCATTTGGTGTAGGTCTTGAACGTATTGCCATGATTAAATATGGCATCAATGACTTAAGATTATTCTACGAAAACGATATTCGTTTCTTATCACAATTTTAGGAAGTAGGAAGGAGAAAATATAATGAACGTACCTATGTCATGGCTTAAACAATATGTAGATATAGATGTGGACATTAATGCATTCGTAGATGCAATGACAATGTCTGGATCAAAAGTAGAAGCAGTAGAAGAAAGCGGAAAAGAAATTACAAAAGTAGTTTCAGGTAAAATTGTAAGCGTTATGCAACACCCAAATGCAGATAAACTTCGCATTATGCAAGTAGATGTAAATGGTGAGAGAGAGCTTCAAATCGTAACAGCTGCTACAAATGTTAACGAAGGGGATATTGTACCTGTTTCTTTAGACGGTGCAACACTTGCTGGAGGACTTAAAATCAAAGCTGGTAAATTAAGAGGGGAACTTTCTGAAGGGATGTTCTGTTCTGTAGAAGAACTTGGTTTTTCAGAAGAAGATATCGAAGATGCACCACATGACGGTGTTTACATTTTCCCTAAAGATATGCCACTTGGTGTAGATGTTAAACCATACTTCGGACTTGGTGAACAAGTAGTAGAATATGAAATCACATCTAACCGTGCAGACTGCTTCAGTATTTTAGGTATTGCAAGAGAAGCAGCAGCTACATTCGGTAAAGAATTCAAATTCCCAGAAATCACTGTCGAAGAAGTAGCTGGAAATGCTGAAGAAATGGCAACAGTAACAATTCACAATGAAGAACTTTGCCCACGTTATGCTGCAAGAATCATCAAAAATGTAAAGGTTGGTCCATCACCAAAATGGCTTAAAGACCGCCTTATGTCAGCTGGTCTTCGCCCAATCAATAACATTGTAGATATCACAAACTATATGTTACTTGAATTTGGTCAACCAATGCATGCTTTTGACTATGACAAACTTGCAGGTCACAACATTCATGTAAGAAATGCTAAAGAAGGTGAAAAATTCGTTACTTTATTTGAAGATGAAGTAACACTTGATTCTTCTATGCTTGTTATCGCTGATGATGAAAAAGCAGTAGCACTTGCAGGTGTAATGGGCGGCGACAATTCAAAAGTAACAGAAGAAACGACAACTATCCTCTTTGAATGTGCTAACTTCAATGGATACAATGTACGTCAGACTTCTAAAAAATTAAACCTTAGAAGTGATTCTTCTACAAAATATACAAAAGGACTTGATCCAAACAATATTACACTTGCATTAGAAAGAGCTGCACAGCTTATTAATATGACAGGTAGCGGTGAAGTTGTAAGTGGTAAAATCGATGTTTACCCAGTTAAACGCACACCTATTACAATTCCATATGATGTAGAATGGATTAACAACTTCTTAGGGACAAACCTTACAGAAGAAGAAATGATTAACTACTTCATCTCTATTGAATTCATACCAGATCAAGCTGCAAAAACAGTGACAATTCCTACATTCAGAACAGATGTAACAATGATGGCTGACCTTGCAGAAGAAGTAGCTAGACTTTATGGTTATGATAAAATCGTGCCAACACTCGAAAGAGCAGAGCCAACTCGTGGAGCTAAAACATTCGAACAAGTATCTTGTGATAAAATTAGAGAAATCATGAGCATGCATGGTGTATGTGGTGCACTTACTTATACATTTGAAAGTCCAAAAGTATTTGATAAACTTTGCATCAAAGCAGATAGTCCATTAAGAGATGCTATGAAAATCACAAATCCACTTGGGGAAGATTTCAGTATCATGCGTACAATTTCACTTAATGGGATTTTAAGCTCACTTTCAACTAACTACAATAGACGTGTTGAAGAAGCAGCTTTATATGAAATCGGCAAAATCTATATCAAACCATCAGCAGATGTAGCGCCAATCTTAGAAGGTAAACATGCATATGAACATGAATTACCAGCAGAAATCAAAAAACTTACAATTGGTCAATATGGCAAAAATGTAGACTTCTTCTCATTCAAAGGTATGATTGAAACACTTATGTTTGCTCTTCATATCCAAAACATTGAATTTGTAAGAAATACAGAGCTTGAATATATGCACCCAGGACGTACTGCAACGCTTCTTATTAATGGAAAAGAAGCAGGCTTCTTCGGTGAAATCCACCCACAAGTTGCTAAAAACTACAGCTTAGATACAAGAGTTTATATGGCAGAATTAGATCTTCAGACAATGCTTGATGCCATCAATAAAGACCTTGCATTCAAAGCTTTACCTAAATACCCAGCAACAACAAGAGATATCGCAATGCTCGTATCTAAAGAAACACTTGTTGGTGAACTTGAAAAAGTTATCATCCAACGTGGTGGCAAATTACTTGAAAAAGTAGAACTCTTCGATGTATACGAAGGGGAACAAATTGAAGCGGGCTATAAGTCAGTTGCTTTCAAACTGATCTTTAGAGCAGAAGACCGCACACTTACAGATGAAGAAATCCAAAAAGTAATGAAAAAAGTACTTAATGGACTTGAAATGAACTGTGGTGCAAAACTTAGAGATTAATAATAGATTAAAATAAGAAAATGCCTTGAAACTAGTAATTAGTTTTGAGGCATTTTTTTGATAAAATTTTATTGTTTAAAATTTTAAAAAATATATTGGAAACGGTTTCTATATTAGTATAATAGAAAATATAGGCCATATTTTATTGGAAGTAAAATGAGATGGAAGTGGCTCTTAAAAATAAGGAGGAAGTTTATGAAGAACTTAGGTAAGCTTATGAATTATGAAGTTGTAGGAAATGAAATTAAACTTAAATTTAGTGAGCAAGTCGCAAGTGTTTTTGTAATTAACTCAGATATCATACGATTTTTTGTACCGTGTTTTAGGGAAGGTGAAGTTTCTAAGGCCATAGAGGAGATGCTAAGTAGTAAATGCGAGTTTATGGTTAGTCAGGCAAGTTGTGATAAGGGAGAGCGTTTACAAATTACAACAAGTCAATTATGTGTAGAAATTACAGAAGGGTTTAATGTAAATATTTATGACCGACAAGGCAAACTGCTTTGTGGTGATTACATAGGCGACGAAAAAGGCTTTGTAAGAAGAAGTGCTGATTATAGCTTAGCAGAAGCTGAAGGGCATGATGTGGCAGGAGAAGAGATGCAGTATAAAATCTGTGTGAAAAAACAGCTACCTCCTGAAATGAAATTTTATGGCGTAGGAGAGCATACAGGACATCTTAATAAAAGAGAGACACACCTCGTAAACTGGAATACAGATAATCCTAATCCACATGGTGAAACATTTGATAGACTTTATAAATCTATCCCATTTTTAATAGCCTTAGATCAAGAAAGGGCTTATGGACTCTTCTTTGATAATCATTTTGAAACGCATTTTGATTTGGGAAGGGATAATAGTGCGTATTATTATTTTGCCGCAGTCGATGGTAATTTAGATTATTACTTTATTAATGGCCCACAAATAAAAGATGTGGTAGCAAGGTATGTGAATTTAACAGGCAAGATGCCACTTCCAGCATTGTGGACTTTAGGATATCAACAATGCCGTTGGTCTTATGAAAGTGAAGCTAGATTAATGGAAGTAGCAAATGCATTTAGGGAAAAAGATATCCCTTGTGATACGCTATATTTAGATATTGACTATATGGCAGGTTACCGTGTATTTACATGGGATAATGAGCGTTTTCCAAATCCTGAAGCAATGATTAAAAGATTAAATGAAATGGGCTTTAAAGTGGTGACAATTATTGACCCTGGTGTAAAGGCAGATGAAAAGTATGATGTTTATCAAGAGGGACTCGAAAAAGATTACTTTGCCAAAGACCCGGAAGGAGAGGTCTATCATAATGAAGTATGGCCTGGAGACGCAGTTTATCCAGACTTTTTAAATAGTAAGACAAGAAATTGGTGGGGAGACCTTCAAGAACGTATGGTGAAGGTAGGTGTCAGTGGCATCTGGAATGATATGAATGAGCCAGCAAGTTTTAAGGGGCCACTCCCAGATAATGTCATGTTTAATGAGGATGGGCTTTTCGTGCAGCATAAGGAAGTGCATAATGTCTATGGTCATTTGATGGCAAAGGCAACTTATGAAGGACTTCGTAAACATACAGAGAAAAGGCCTTTTATTGTCACACGTGCCTGTTATGCTGGTTCTCAGAAATATAGTACGGTGTGGACTGGAGATAATCAGAGTACCTGGGAACATTTACGTATGAGTTTACCAATGCTGATGAATTTAGGACTGAGTGGTATGGCATTCTGCGGTACAGATGTAGGTGGCTTTGGTTTTGACTGCAGCAGTGAGCTTTTAAGTCGTTGGGTACAAGTAGGGACATTTACGCCACTTTTTAGAAATCATGCATGTATGGGAACAAGGGATCAAGAACCTTGGGCATTTGATACACAGACAGAGGAAATTAACCGTAAGTATATTAAGCTACGTTACAAGTTACTGCCTTATATTTATGATATGATGTGGCAGGCAAGCCAAACAGGCAGCCCACTTATTAGACCACTTCTGTTTAATTATCAGCAAGATGAGAATACTTATGAAATAAATGATGAATTCTTATGTGGGGAGAATCTCCTTGTAGCACCTATAGTGACACAAGGCAGTAAGGCACGTATGGTGTATTTACCTAAAGGAGACAATTGGATTGATTATTGGACACATAAGGAATATGAAGGAGGCCAGTATATCATTAAAGAAGCACCTCTTGATGTATGTCCTTTATATGTAAAGGCTAATAGTATTTTAGTTACAAGTAAAGTACAAAATTATACAGGTGAAATCAAAGAGAGTAATAAAACATTAGAGGTTTACTTAGGTCAAAACAAAGGTAGTACGATGTATTTACACTATGAAGATGCAGGAGAGGGCTTTGATTATACAGAAGGCGCATTTAATCTATATGAAATAAGTGTCATACATGATGAGGTTGTAAAAATTGAAATTAATAGAAGACATCAAGGATTAATGAGTAGTGAATTTACAATTGACTGTAAGGGGTATGGTGATAAAAGGCTATATATAAATGGACAAGAAGTAACAGGAAAAGATATGAAGCTAAAAGTGGTATTTAATAACTAGGGATAAGGCTTATATAATAAGGAGTTATAAAAATAAGCGCAGTAGACAGCAGTATGTGGAAATAGATGGACGGGAAAACGTATATATGTATCATCTTTAGTAAGTGTGCTATAATGAAAAGGTTAAAAATGCTGTGTAGGAAGCTGAAGAGATATTAAGTTTCTTAAGCAGAAATTAAAAGTTTATAATACAGTAACTTACATTAATTCATGTGAGTTTTTATAAATAAACAAAAGATACAAATGCATTAAAAGCACATAAGAAAGGAGCTAAATATGAGTAAATTTACCCATCTTCACGTCCATACAGAATATAGCCTTTTAGATGGTTCGGCTAAGATTAACGACTTATTAGACCGCACCAAAGAATTGGGTATGGAGAGCATTGCGATTACAGACCATGGGGCAATGTTTGGTGTAATTGATTTTTATAAAGCAGCAAAGGATAAAGGCGTCAAACCTATTATTGGGTGTGAAGTGTATGTAGCTGCCCGTACCCGTTTTGATAAAGAACCTATTGATGCTAGGTCATATCACTTAGTATTGCTTGCAGAAAATAATGAAGGCTATCAGAACCTCATTAAAATGGTATCCCTGGCTTATATAGAAGGATTTTACCGAAGACCGCGTATTGATTTAGACCTCTTACGTGAAAATCATACAGGACTTATCGCGCTTGGGGCTTGTCTTGCAGGACCGGTGAGCCGTAAGCTTCTAAATGATGAATATGATGCAGCTAAAGAGATGGCGCTGACACTAGAAGAAATTATGGGAAAGGGCAACTTCTTCTTAGAAATTCAAGACCATGGAATGCAGCAGCAGCAAAAAGTTAATCAGCTGACATTACGTTTAGCAGATGAACTAGATATACCGTTAGTTGCAACAAATGACGTACACTATATTCAAGCAGAAGATGCTAACCCGCACGAAGTTCTTCTATGTATTCAAACGGGTAAAACTATGGAAGATGAAGACCGTATGGTTTATGAAGGCGGTCAGTTTTATCTTAAAAGTCCAGAAGAAATGGCGAAACTTTTCCCGTATGCTCAGGAAGCATTAGCAAATACGAATAAGATTGCAGAGCGTTGTAATGTAAGTTTTACTTTCCATGAACTTAAATTACCTAAATTTGATGTACCAGATGGTAAAACAGCTGAGCAGTATTTAAGGGAACTTTGCTATGCAGGACTGCATAAGCGTTATAATCCAGTTACAAAAGAACTAGAAGACAGACTTGAATATGAATTAGGCATTATTATTCAAATGGGCTTCGTAGATTACTTCCTGATTACAGGAGATTTCATTCGTTATGCAAAAGATCAAGGGATTCCAGTAGGCCCAGGACGAGGTTCTGCGGCGGGAAGTATCGTAGCTTATACCCTTGAGATTACAAATATTGATCCAATTAAGTATCAATTGCTATTTGAACGATTTTTAAATCCAGAACGTGTCAGCATGCCTGATATCGATATTGACTTCTGTTATGAAAGACGACAAGAAGTTATAGATTATGTTATTCGTAAATATGGTGCTGACAGGGTATCACAAATTATTACATTTGGAACGCTAGCAGCTAAAGCAGCGATTCGTGACGTAGGACGTGCTATTAATATGCCTTATGCAGAAGTCGATAAAGTGGCTAAGATGATTCCAAATGAACTTAAGATTACGATTAAAAAAGCTTTAGAAATGAACTCAGACCTTAAAGCTTTATATGAAAGTGATGAAAAGGTTAAATACTTAATTGATACGTCTATGAAACTTGAAGGTCTTCCAAGACACTCTTCAATGCATGCAGCAGGGGTTGTTATTTCTAATAGACCTGTTATGGAATATGTACCACTCAGTGCCAGTGATGGTGCAGTGACAACGCAATATACGATGACGACGCTAGAAGAGTTAGGGTTATTAAAGATGGACTTCTTAGGACTTCGAACCCTCACTGTTATTGATAATGCAGTGAAGCTTGTGGAGAAGAATCATGGCATTAAAATTGATATTGACCATATAGATGATGCAGACCCTAAAGTGTATGAACTCATTGCATCAGGAAGTACAGAAGGAATCTTCCAGCTAGAAAGTGCAGGAATGAAAAACTTCATGAAGGAGCTTAAACCAAACTGCCTAGAAGATATTATTGCCGGTGTATCACTTTATCGTCCAGGCCCAATGGATTTCATTCCAAAGTACATTGCTGGTAAGGAAGATATGCATAATATTACCTATACCCACCCAAGTCTTGAGCCAATTCTTGAGAACACTTACGGATGTATTGTGTATCAAGAACAAGTTATGCAAATCGTTAGAGACCTTGCAGGATATAGCTTAGGACGAAGCGACCTCTTACGTCGTGCTATGGGGAAAAAGAAAATTGATGTCATGAATAAAGAACGCGAGATTTTCTTACATGGTGATGGAGATACCGTACCGGGATGTGTGGCAAATGGTATTCCAGAAGAGGTAGCCAATCAGATATTTGATGAGATGGTAGACTTTGCAAAATATGCATTCAACAAGTCTCATGCTGCTGCTTATGCAGTAGTTGCTTATCAAACAGCTTATTTAAAAACTTATTATAAAGTAGAATTTATGGCAGCCCTTATGACATCTGTTATGGATAACTCTTCAAAGATTACAGGATATATTGATACCTGTCGTAAGATGGATATTAAAGTGTTGCCACCAGATATTAATGAGGGGCATGCCTTCTTTGATGCAAAAGATGGACATATTATTTATGGGCTTGCAGCTATTAAAAATGTAGGGAAAAATATGATTGACCGTATTGTAGAAGAACGTGAAAAAGGCGGCAGTTTTAAAAGTCTTACAGATTTCTACAATCGTATGGAGAGCAAGGATACGAATAAGCGCAGTATTGAGAGTTTAATACTTGCAGGTGCTTTTGATAAATTGGGTGGTAAACGTAGTCAGTATATGGCAGTGTATAAACAAATCGCTAATGGTATTAACTTAAGCCGTAAAAATAACATCAGTGGTCAGATGGACTTCTTTGGTTTAGGTGGTAATGAAGCGGTAGAGGATAAAGATCATTTACCAGATATTCCAGAGTTTGATAGTAAAGATTTATTAAACTATGAAAAGGATGTCATGGGGATTTATTTAAGTGGGCATCCATTAGATAAGGTAAGAGAAACCTTAGAAACGTATACAAACTTTAAAAGCAATCAGCTTATTATTCGAGAAGATGAAGAAGATAATGTAGAAGATGGTCAAGCTGTTACGGTGGGTGGTATTTTAGTGGAGAAGAAAGTGATTTTCACTAAAATGAACAAAAAAATGGCCTTTTTAACTTTAGAAGACACAGTAGGAACGATGGAAGTTATTGTGTTCCCAAATCTTTATGAAAAGTTTGCAAGAATCAATGAGGAACGTGTGTTTGTTGTCAAAGGACGTGTGTCCATCAAGGAAGAAACAAATGCAGTAATCCTTGCAGATGATTTAACAACCTTAGAGAATATTTTGGACCCTGGATGCGATGAACCCCACATTTTACTCCGTTTAGATGAGGATTTAAGGACGCCAGAAGTCAGAAATGGACTCTTACACATATTTATGAGATACAGTGGAAATACTAAAATTATCGTCGAAAATACCGAAGATGGCACAAAGAAACCGTTTCCACATAAGTACAATGTAACAATTAGTGAAGCTTTAATTAAAGAATTAGCCGATTTAATCGGTGAAAACCATATTATTGTTAATAAATAGTCATAAGCTATTGCCATTTACCCATATTTTAAGTAAAATAAAGTTGGTTAAACGCATGATTTGACTATGACAACTAGATGACTTTAGTGAAATTACGACTTAGTTCAGATTTATTTAATAGTTCAGTTAAAATTAAAAAGAAGTAGTTGGCGAGTTATCAAAAAACAACCATAAGGGGGTTATTTCATGAGTAATAAAGTAAAAACAATTGGTGTTTTAACAAGTGGTGGTGATGCACCAGGTATGAACGCTGCTATTCGTGCGGTTGTTCGTGTAGCTACAGCACGTGGCTTAAAAGTAATGGGTATTAACAAAGGTTACAACGGATTACTTTCAGGTGACGTTGTAGAGTTAACACCAAGAAGCGTATCTGATATTGTACAAAGAGGTGGAACAATCCTTCAAACAGCACGTTGTCTTGAATTCATCAAACCTGAAGGACAAGCACGTGGTGCAGAAATGTGTAAAGTATTCGGTATTGATGGACTTGTAGTAATCGGTGGAGATGGTTCTTTCCAAGGTGCTGAAAAACTTGCTAACTTAGGAATTAATACAATTGGTATTCCAGGAACAATCGACCTTGATATTGCTTGTACAGAATATACAATCGGTTTTGATACAGCAGTAAATACTGCAATGGATGCGATTAATAAAATTCGTGATACATCTACATCTCATCAAAGATGTTCTATTGTAGAAGTAATGGGTAGAAATGCTGGTTATATTGCGTTATGGTGTGGTATTAGTTCAGGTGCTGAAATGGTACTTATTCCAGAGAAAGAAAGACCATCTGATGAAGAAATCATTAAAACAATTCTTGATAATAAACATCATGGTAAAAAACACTGCATGATTATCGTTGCAGAAGGAATCGGTGGTAGTGAAGCACTTGCTAAAAAAGTAGAACAAGTAACAGGTATCGAAACGCGTGCAACTATTTTAGGACACCTTCAAAGAGGTGGATCACCAACTGCTGTTGACCGTGTACATGCAGCTATGATGGGTGCAAAAGCTGTTGACTTATTATGTGAAGGTAAAGCAAAACGCGTTGTAGCATATGTAAAAGGTGAATATGTAGACTACGATATTAATGAAGCACTTCAAATGAAAAAAGATATTGATGAATATATGTATGAAGTAAGTAAATTATTAGTATAATTTATAATCATATATAAAACATCTAGAGAAGGGGAGCCAGTTGGTTCCCCTTTTTAGTTAACTCTTTTGAAGTAAGAATTAAGTGAATAGGGTAGAAATTTTAGAGGTAATCATATACAATAAGGTTTATTAAATGCTTTTTAAGGAGAGAAAAAATGAAACAGCATGAAAGTCTTAGGTTTTTAAGAAAAAATCGGAGAAATATCATTACTGAGTATTTAGGCCCTTCACAAATACTTGTTGTAGGCTTTATGCTAGTTATTTTAATTGCTAGTTTACTTCTTATGCTACCTATAAGTAGTAATGAAGGAACGTTTACACCATTTATAGATGCATTGTTTACAGCAACGTCAGCTGTGTGTGTAACAGGGCTAGTAGTTGTGAATACTTTGGCACACTGGTCTACGTTTGGTAAAATAGTGATTTTATTTTGTATACAAGTTGGTGGGCTAGGGTTTATGACTTTAGTAAGTATGATTTTTATTGTATTAGGGCGTAAGATTACCCTTCGTAATAGGCTCATTATGCAGGAAGCGCTTAACTTTAATACAACAGCAGGAATTGTAAAATTTACAAGATATATTGTAACAGGTACTTTTTTAGTGGAAGGTATAGGCGCCATTCTATTAGCTTGTGTATTTGTTCCAGAGTATGGAATTTTTAAAGGTATTATATATGGTATTTTCCATTCTATTTCTGCTTTTTGTAATGCAGGATTTGATATTATAGGTGATAGTAGCTTGACGCCTTATATGGGTAATACATTACTTAACTTGACCATTATGGCACTAATTGTCATTGGTGGACTTGGCTTTACAGTGTGGGTAGATACACTTAATGCGATTACACATAAGATAAAAACGAAAGAAAGATTTACATGGCGACAAGCTTTTTATAAGATGAGTGTGCATAGTAGACTAGTATGGATTATTACTATTTTTCTTTTGGTATTTGGCTTTGTATTTTTCTTCTTTGCAGAGCTTAAGAATCCAGCAACATTAGCGGGATTATCATTTAAAGAAAAGCTTTATACTGCAATGTTTCAATCAGTTACAACCCGTACAGCAGGCTTTAATACATTACCATTAGATGCAATGACAGATGGTTCGAAGCTTATGAGTATTATTTTAATGTTTATCGGGGGTTCACCAGCGGGAACAGCAGGTGGTATTAAAACGGTAACAATAGGTGTACTTATTTTATGTACATTATCTACTTTAAAAGGCTCAGATGAGACCGTTGTATTTAAACGCAAAATTCCAAGACAAATTATTAGACGTGCCTTGGCAATTATTATGATTGTAATTTCTGTTATGACGACAATGACCATCATATTATCCTTTACAGAAGATTTTAGTTTTATAGAGATTCTCTATGAGGTAGTATCAGCTACTGCAACAGTAGGGATTACACTAGGGATTACATCAAGCTTAAGTTTCATAGGGAAAATTGTAATTATTATTGCGATGTTTATAGGCCGTTTAGGCCCTATTACCATTGCGGTGGCACTGATGATTAAACAAGATAAGAATAAAGCGATTATAGAATATCCAGAAGAAAAGGTTATGGTTGGATAGAGGAGGAGATTGGATGAAGGCGAAACAATATGTGGTATTTGGTGCAGGAAGATTTGGCGGTAGTTTAGCGATGGCACTAGCCGAATCAGGTTATGAGGTTATGGTGGTAGATGCAAGAGAAGAAATGGTACAAGACATTTCACCATTCGTGACACATGCTGTTAAAGCGGATGCCACAGATCCAGATGTATTAAAAGAATTAGGGATTCGTAACTTTGATGTAGCTGTTGTAGCGATTGGAAAAGATATGCAAGCAAGTATTATGCTGACGATGTTACTTAAAGAAATGGGTATTCCATATGTGGTTGCAAAGGCAAGTACAGAGATTCATCAACGTATTTTACAAAAAGTTGGTGCAGACCGTATTATTTTACCAGAGCATGAAATGGGTAGAAGAATTGCAGCTAACCTTATTTCAGGAAATATTATTGATTATATTGAGCTGTCTAAAGATTATAGTATTATGGAGATATCCATCTTACCAGAGTGGGCAGGACACACCATTGTAGAACTGGATGTACGTTCAAAACATGGTATTAATATCATTGCTGTAGAGCATGGTGACCAAATCGATGTTTCGCCAGAGGCAGAATATAAGTTAAGTGAAGGTGATAAACTTGTAGTTGTTGGTGCAAACAAATCATTACAGGAGTTAGAAGCAAAGAGACATGACTAATAAATTAATTACAAGTATGCAAAATGCCCTTATTAAAAATATTGTACAGCTACAAAAGAAAAAAAGTGCACGTAAGAAACAGGGTTTATTCGTTGTAGAGGGAATTCGTGCTGTAAATGAAATTCCAAAAGATGTAGAAGTAATGCATTATATTACAACACCAGAAATTAAAGCAGAAGAAATTAAAAATCTTGAGCATCATAAGTGGGTTGTGGTAACTGAAGAAATTTATAAGGCTATTAGTGAGACACAATCTCCTCAAGGCGCTATGGCAGTTGTAAAAATGCCAGAAACTTCTTTGGAGAATATGAGGATCAAAAAAGACGGCTTTTATCTTATTTTAGAAAATTTACAGGATCCAGGAAATTTAGGGACTATTATTCGTACGGCCCATGCTTTTAATGTAGATGGTGTATTTTTAACAAAGGGAACTGTGGATTTATATAGCCCTAAAGTTGTACGTGCTACAATGAGTTCCTTATTCCATGTACCAGTTATTATAGACTATGAAATTGCTGAGTATATTGAAGCTATGGAAAAAGTAGGTGTTACAACTTATGCAACACATTTAAGTGAAGTAGCAAAATCCATTTATGAAACAAAGTTTGAAGAAGGCACAGCACTTATTATTGGCAATGAAGGTAATGGGATTTCACAGACAGTAAAAGAAGCGGTTAAAAAT
Organism: Cellulosilyticum sp.; assembly: GCF_982396655.1. Lineage (NCBI taxonomy): Bacteria > Bacillati > Bacillota > Clostridia > Lachnospirales > Cellulosilyticaceae > Cellulosilyticum > Cellulosilyticum sp. Next base: position 51,024 of record NZ_CEVXFV010000005.1, read on the forward strand.
CATATTATTATTCCAATGCCTGGTGGCTGTGAGTCACTGAATGCTTCTGTAGCTGCATCAATTTGCTTATATGAAGTAATGCGTGGAAGAAGTTAAAAATCATATTATAGAATAATATGAGATAAGCTGTCAGAGGCATAGCAGATTAAGAGGATAAGATATTGTATGGCTTGACAAAATAAGTGAAAATCCATATAATGTTAAGCAGTTAAATATAGTTATAAACGATGAAAAGAAGAGTAGCAAGTGCAGAAATCTTACAGAGAGCTAGCGGTGGTGGAAGTCTAGTAGAGGGCAATTTGTGAAGAACATCTTGGAGTTGCTAATCGAAAGTATCCTAGTTGTATGAGTAGGCTTAGCCGGGAAAGACCGATATATCTTATATGAGGTGAATCACCTAGGGTGATTAACTAGGGTGGTAACGCGGAGTTTAAGGCTTCGTCCCTTCTATTTATAGGGGGGACGGGGCCTTTTTTAGTTTAATAATAATATGTATTGTTAAACTAATTATAATGTGGCATCAGCCATTTTATAGCTATATTTGAGGATATAAATTACACTGGTCTCGGTCAGTCTAGGAGTAGATGTGATAGAGTAGAAGAGTTTTTAATTTTTAAGGAGATGAAAGACATGGAAACAACATCAATTAGAAGTCTTTACGAGCAAGGTGCTACAGAAGGCCAAATTACTGTAGCAGGTTGGGTAAGAACAGTTAGAGATTCAAAAACATTTGGTTTCATTGAAGTAAATGATGGTACATTTTTCAAATCATTACAAGTTGTATTTGAAGAACATTTACCAAACTTTAAAGACATTGCTAAATTAGGCGTAGGAGCAGCTATTATTGTAACAGGTAATTTAGTACTTACACCTAACCAAAAACAACCATTCGAGATTAAAGCAACAGAAATCGTGGTTGAAGGTGAATGTCCACCAGAATATCCACTTCAAAAGAAAAGACACTCATTCGAGTATTTAAGACAAATTGCATACCTTAGACCACGTACAAACACATTTGGTGCTGTATTTAGAGTACGTTCTTTAGCAGCTTATGCAATTCATAAATTCTTCCAAGAGAGAAACTTCGTATATGCACATACACCACTTATTACAGCAAGTGACTGTGAAGGTGCAGGGGAAATGTTTAGAGTAACAACTTTAGACCCAGCAAATCCACCAAGAAATGAACAAGGTGAAGTAGACTTCAAAGAAGATTTCTTCGGAAAAATGGCGAACCTTACAGTATCAGGTCAACTTTCAGCTGAAACATTTGCAATGGCATTTAGAGATGTTTATACATTTGGACCAACATTTAGAGCTGAAAACTCAAATACACCTCGTCATGCTGCTGAGTTCTGGATGATTGAACCAGAGATCGCTTTCGCTGATTTACAAGATGATATGCGTTTAGCAGAAGATATGGTTAAATTCGTTATTAACTATGTATTAGAAAATGCAAAAGAAGAAATGCAATTCTTTAACCAATTCGTAGATAAAGGTATCTTAGATAGATTAAACCTCATTGTAAATTCAGATTTCGCACGTGTAACTTATACAGAAGCAATTGAAATCCTTAAAAATAGTGGTAAAAAATTCGATTACGAAGTATTCTGGGGATGTGACCTTCAAACAGAGCATGAACGTTACTTATCAGAAGAACACTTCAAAAAACCTGTATTCGTAACAGATTATCCAAAAGAAATCAAAGCATTCTACATGAGACTTAACGATGATCAAAAAACAGTAGCTGCTATGGACCTTCTAGTACCAGGTATCGGTGAACTTATCGGTGGTAGCCAAAGAGAAGAAAGACTCGACGTACTTCTTGCACGTATGGCAGAACTTGGCCTTAAAGAAGAAGATTACTGGTGGTATTTAGATCTTAGAAGATTTGGTGGTACAAGACATGCTGGATTTGGTCTTGGATTCGAAAGACTTATCATGTATTTAACAGGTATGACAAATATTAGAGACGTAATTCCATTCCCAAGAACAGCTGGTAATGCTGAGTTCTAGGAAGTGATATAAAGAAGTCATAGTACATTAGTACTGTGGCTTTTTTTGCATTATAAAAAATATATTGATGAAATTTATTGATAAGCTATACAATTGGTTATAAAATATACAAAGTACTTAATATATTTAAAATATAATAAAAACAGTTAAATGGGAGGATTATATGTATTGTAGAAAATGTGGTACATGGTGTGAAGATAGTGCTGTCTTTTGTACACAGTGTGGGGAGCCTTTAGGCGAGAAAACAACTAAAGAAGGTGGGGCAGCTTATAATGAAGCTGCAGCAGGTACCAATATTAATGCAGGCTATACCAATGATTATCATACAAATTATAGAGAGGGGTATAGTAGCATGAATACATATGCTGGATTTTGGAAAAGATTTTTAGCCATCGTAATAGATGGGATTATTCTGAGCATTGTTAATGGGATTATTGCGATTGCATTAAAGGGAATAGGCCTTACAAGTATAACAGAGCTCATTTCTATATTAATCGGTTGGTTTTATTACGCTTATATGGAAAGCTCAGAATATCAAGGCACGCTTGGCAAGTTGGCATTACAACTTCGTGTAACGGATCTTTTTGGTGAGCGTATTACTTTTGCGAGGGCAACGGGACGTTATTTTGGTAAATATATTTCAGGATTAATCTTATGTATTGGCTATATGATGGCAGGTTGGACAGAGAAGAAACAGGCATTGCATGATATTATGGCAGGAACACTTGTGGTGAATGAATAAGAAAAAGTGAAAAATAAAGAGTGAAAAGTGAAGAATTGAGGAGAAGAAGAAGGCTACTGCTTTTTAAAGAGGGGCTTTTCTTCTTCTTTTTTTGGGATTTTGCGTAAAGAAGGAAAGAAAATATAAATGGAGAATATAAATAGTGTGTAGAATATTTATAAAATAAAGTTAAAACTATAAGCAGAGAGGAGTGATAAGTGGGTGCAAATCACAAAGGTGAAGGTTAAAAATTTGTATGGCTTACATCATTATGAAATTGCATTTGATGAGGAGGCTTGCATTAAGATTATTCATGCACCAAATGGGTATGGGAAAACAACATTATTAAAGTTAATAGATTATGTAATGTATTATCGTTTAGATGAAATTTTACCTATTCCTTTTACAAAGTTTCAGATTATTTTTGATCAGTGTGTGAGTGTAGAGGTTATAAGGCATTATGACAATACAATGCAGGAGATAGAGTATATTATTTCTGAGTCAGGGCAAGCAAGGCATTATAGATGTTTCTCTGAAAAGGGGACTGTTGAAAAGGGAATAACGCAGCAGCTAGATGAAAAATTAAGTTGTTTACGCATGAAGATGCCGATTCATTTAATTCGTGCCAATCGTCTGCTTCAAGAGAATGATGACAATGGAGAAATGATTCCCGCCGTATTACGCTATGCCAAAGAATTAAAAGATTTAATGAAAAATGCGTTGGCTAGGTCTGCGAAAGTCAATGAAGAATTAGATCGCAATTTTCCTAAAAGGCTTTTGGACATAGTAGGGAAGGCAAAGGATGAAAAGACTTTGTCGTATGAAAAGATTAGCAGTGACTTAAGAGAGATAGAAAATAAGCGTAAACAATTAGAACAGGTTGGGCTCTTACTTGCAAGTACGTCTCAAGAGGTGGAGATTACAGCACAGACGCCAACTTATATATTAGAGACATTGATGTTATATATTGAAGAAAGCAAGAGAAAGCTAAGTGTTTTTGATGAACTAGCACCACGTATGGCGCTCATGCAGGAACTTATCAATAAACGCTTTACGTATAAGACGATGTGTTTGAGTCAAGAAGAGGGCTTTATGTTTGAAGTACCTTATAATGGTAAGCTACATGCAGATAAATTATCTTCTGGAGAACAGAATGAACTTATCCTTATATTTGAACTTTTATTTAAATCCAAGGTAAATGCACTCATTTTAATTGATGAACCTGAAATTTCTTTGCATATTGCATGGCAACAAAGCTTTTTAGAGGATATGGAAAAAATAGCAGCATTAACGGGGGTGAAACTAATCATTGCAACCCATTCACCAGATATTATTAATGGTAGATGGGATCTAACAACTGGTTTGGAGGAGTGCTGATGAAAGGATACCTAAATGCCACAAGATTAATCACAAAGCTTAAAATGTTACGTAGTGGAAAGAAAAATAAGAGCTTTATGGTTGTAGAAGGAGTTACGGATTTACGTTTATATAGTAAGTTTGTGGATGAAGCACTTTGTAATATTATTATTGCAGATAGTAAGCAGAATGTGAGAGCCTGTATTATTGCCTGCAATGAAGAAGGTGTAGAGGGAATTATTGGCATTGTAGATGCGGATTTTAGCAGGTTAGAAGAAACAGAAGAGGAGATTCCAAACTTATTTAAAACAGATGCACATGATTTAGAATGTATGTTAATGAGGTCACCAGCATATGAGGATATTATTAAAGAGTATGTCAACATCAATAAATATGCACGATTTGAAGGACGTAGCCAAGAACGGGTGAGAAATATATTACTTAGAAATGCAGCTATTATTGGGTATTTAAGGTGGTACTCATTACAGAAAAACTTAGGATTTAATTTTTCTATGTTAGATTTTAGTTTGTTTGTAGATCCACATACATTAGAGGTAGATATAGAAAGTTTAGTCAAACAGGTCTTAATACGGTCGCGTAAAATAAATGCATTTTCAGTAGAGGCATTAGTGTATAAGATACAAGAAATGCTTGCAAAAGAAGAGGATTTATGGCAGGTTTGTTGCGGACATGATTTAATTGAACTTTTAGCCATTGGCTTTGTGAATGTATTTGGAGATTATAATGCTAAGAATCTATTTGCAGGACAATTAGAAGGCAGCTTTAGGTTGGCTTATACAAAAAGTTATTTTGAAATGACACAGCTTTACAAAAACTTATTGGCATGGCAGAAACAAAATAGTCATTTTACGATTTTTTCCGAAATGTCTCAAGTAGAGGGGTTAGAAGTGATTGTGTAAATTTTTATAACAAGAGATGCAAATTTTTCTATTTACTTTATAACATTTTGAAAATAAAATGTAGATGTACAACTTATAAATCTATAATGAAGGAGATAAAGAGTCTATGAAATTTGGTTACTTTGACGATAACAGACGTGAATACGTTATTACAACACCTCAAACACCTTACCCATGGATTAACTACTTGGGAAGTGAAGAGTTTTTCGGTTTAATATCTAATACAAGTGGTGGGTATACATTTTATAAGGATGCAAGACTTAGAAGAATCACACGTTTTAGATATAATAGTGTGCCTATTGATAATGGGGGAAGATATTTTTATATCAATGATGGTGGAGACATATGGTCACATACATGGAAACCAGTGAAAAAAGAACTTTCTTTCTATGAATGTAGACATGGTCTTGGGTACTCAATGTTTACAGGTGAAAGAAATGGCATTAGAGTAGAACAACTTGCTTTTGTACCAAAAGGAGTTAATGCAGAAATACATAGATTAAAAGTTAAAAATACATCTAATAGCACAAAAGACATTAAATTATTCTCTTTCATTGAGTTCTGCTTATGGGATGCACAAGATGATTCTACTAACTTCCAAAGAAACTTTAGTACAGGTGAAGTAGAAATTAAGGGTAGTGCCATTTATCATAAGACTGAGTATAAAGAAAGAAGAAATCACTATGCTTTCTACTCAGTAAACACAGAAATTAATGGATTTGATACAGATCGTGACTCATTTATTGGTTTATATAATGGTTTTGAAGCACCAGATAGCGTTATGCATGGTGAATGTAAAAATTCAGTAGCAAGTGGTTGGTCACCAATTGCAGCACATCAGATTAATATTGCTTTAGCACCAGGTGAAGAAAAAACATTAATCTTTACATTAGGTTATGTAGAAAATCCAGAGGACCAGAAATGGGAATCTAAAGGAATTATTAATAAAAAACCAGCAGAAGAGATTATGGCACGTTTTAGCACAGAAGAAGGCGTAGAAGCAGCATTCAAAGAACTTAACGACTCTTGGGATAGCTTACTTTCTCACTATACATTAGAAAGTGATGATGAAAAACTTAACCGTATGGTTAATATCTGGAATCCATATCAATGTATGGTTACTTTCAATATGTCTCGTAGTGCATCTTATTTTGAATCTGGTATTGGGCGTGGTATGGGATTCAGAGATTCTAACCAAGATTTACTTGGTTTTGTACACCAAATTCCAGAACGTGCAAGAGAAAGAATCATTGATATTGCTTCAACACAATTTGAGGATGGTGGCTGCTATCATCAATATCAACCACTTACTAAAAAGGGAAATAATGATATCGGTAGTGGGTTCAACGATGACCCATTATGGCTTATCTTAGGAACAACAGCATATATTAAAGAATCAGGTGACTTTGGAATCTTAGATGAAATGGTACCATTTGATAATGATGAAAATAATAAAGCGACATTATTCCATCACTTAAAGGTATCTCTTGACCATGTCACAAATAACCTTGGACCTCATGGCCTCCCACTTATTGGCCGTGCAGACTGGAATGACTGCTTAAACCTTAACTGTTTCTCAACAACACCCGGTGAATCATTCCAAACAACAGAGAACCAAGCTGGTGGCGTAGCAGAATCTGTATTTATTGCAGGTATGTACGTTATGATTGGTAAAGAATATGTAGCACTTTGCAAACAACTTGGCAAGGATGAAGAAGCAACTCGGGCACAAGCTAATGTAGATGAAATGGAAAGAAATACACTTAAATATGGTTATGATGGTGCATGGTTCCTTCGCGCTTATGACTTCTATGGTAATAAAATTGGTAGTGATGAAAATGAAGAAGGTAAAATCTTCATTGAGCCACAAGGTTTCTGCGTAATGGCAGGTATTGGCGCACAAACAGGTGAAGCTGAAAGAGCACTTAAATCAGTAGAAGAAAGACTTGATACTGAATATGGTATTGTGCTTAATAATCCAGCCTTTACAAAATACTATGTAGAAATGGGTGAAATCTCAACTTACCCAGCAGGTTACAAAGAAAATGCCGGTATATTCTGTCATAACAATCCATGGATTGCGTGCGCTGAGACAGTACTAGGTCATGGAGATCGTGCTTTTGAGGTTTATAGAAAGATTGCACCAGCGTACCTTGAAGAAATCAGTGATATTCATAAAACAGAACCATATGTTTATTCACAAATGGTAGCTGGTAAGGATGCTGTAAGACATGGTGAAGCTAAAAACTCATGGCTCACAGGAACAGCTGCTTGGAACTTCATTACAATTTCTCAATGGATTTTAGGTATCAAACCTGATTATACAGGCTTAAAAGTAGATCCATGTATTCCAAAAGATTGGGATGGTTATAAAGTAACTAGAGAATTCAAAGGTGCTAAATATGAGATTAGCATTAAGAATCCATCACATGTAAGTTGCGGTGTAAGTAGCTTAATTGTAGATGGTAAGGTTGTTGAAGGAAATATTATCCCAGATTTCAAAGATGGTGAAACACATACAGTTGAAGCGATTTTAGGATAGAACTTGACAAGGGGATAGAATAATGATAATATTCTAAAATAAACAATGATCTCAAAGGCGAGAAAACATTACCTTAGGTAATGCTTTCTCGCCTTTTTGTATAGCGTTCACTATAAATATAAAAAAGTAATAGCGATTAATTGAGGAGGCCTTTTAAATGAAGAAGAACAAAGAAAAACAAAAAGAGCGCAAGATTTTTACAGCTGGTATTTTAACAGTTAGTGATAGTAGTGCAAGCGGAGAAAAAGCAGATGAAAGTGGTAAAATATTAGACTATATGTTAAGGGGGCGTGGCTTCGATATTAAATATTATATAGTTATTCCAGATGAATTAGATCGTATTCAAGAGGCACTTGTAATGCTTTGTGATGAAATTAAAGTCGATCTTGTTATTACGACAGGGGGAGTAGGATTTAGAAAAAGAGATGTGACACCAGAGGCAACACAAGGGGTGCTAGATAAAGAAGTACCTGGTATTAGCGAAGCCTTAAGATATTATCAGCTTCAATATAACCCGAAGGCGATGCTTTCAAGAGGGGTGGCAGGGATACGTAGAAATACCTTGATTATTAATTTATTAGAAGATGTAAAAGATGTAAGTCGTTCCTTCCAAAGTATTATTGACCCCATTTATGAAGGGCTTAGAACAATTAATGAATTAGATTAAAGTAATGTCTTGCAAAAGATTCTATTTATATAGAATCTTTTTTTGTGTATTTCACAATATTTTTAATATATACTATATATAGATTGTAGAGAGACATAAGATTTCAAGCATATTAGAAGACAGAGAATCTATATCATTAAATGACTTTGAAATAGAATATAGGAGGCAAGGAAGATGGAACTTGGTATTGGACTTATTTTAATTGTGTGGCTAGTTGCTTTATTAAGTACGCAGCATAGGGCTAAAAAAACATATGAGTTATTAGAAAAAGAGAAAATAATCAAATCCGGTTTGGATGAAAGTCGTATGGAAGTTATTTTGCGATATGCAGGGGGTGTGATTTTAATTGGTTTCGTGCTAGTGGTCATTTGGGGAGCGGTTACAAAAAATTTTGATGAGCGCATCATGCTTTATTTAGTAGCAGGTTATTTATTGATTTATTATGCAATGGAATATATTTCACATTATAGATGGTGTATGACAAAAGATGGTTTAAGAAGTAGCAGGCAATTAGAACTTATAGGTTTTGAAAAAGTAGTAAATTTTACTTGGTATGAAAGACCAGAGAAATTAATACTAAGGGTGAATTATAAAGGGAGAGGCATTGTAACACGAAAAAGTGATTATGTCGTACCACTTAAGAAGCGTAAAGACGTAGAGCAATTCTTAAAAAGTAAGGTAATTTGCACCAGAGGATGAAAAATATGTAGAATACAGCATTATATTTGGTATAATAGAATAAATGTAATACATAAGGAGTGTAAATTAAAATGTATAAGTTAGTAGCAGTAGATATGGATGGTACTTTATTACGTGAAGATAAAACAGTTTCAGATAGAACAAAAGCTGCCATTCAAATGGCCCATGAACAAGGGGTTAAAGTTGTTTTAGCATCAGGAAGACCTATTGAAGGGCTGAATCGCTATTTGGAAGAATTAGGACTTTGCACAGAGGAAGATTATGTACTAAGCTATAATGGTAGTGTCGTACAAAATGTAGGCACAAAAGAAGTAATTGCAAAAAGTGTTTTAAAGGGAACAGATTTAATGTATCTTTATGACATTGCACAAAAATTAAATATAAATATTCATGCTTTTTCAAAAGACGGCTGTATCACACCTAAAATGAGTGAATACTCACAGCTTGAAGGACGTATTAATGGCATTGCTGTCCATGAGATAGACTATAGTGAGATTCCTTTAGATGAAGATATCGTTAAAGTAATGCTTGTTGACCCAGCGGAGGTTTTAGAAGAAGCAATTAAGCAGTTACCAGAGGAAGTTTATGAAAAGTATACAGTTGTAAGAAGTGCACCTTATTTCTTAGAATTTTTAAATAAGAATTCTGGCAAGGCCATAGGTGTGAAAGCATTAGGTGAGCACCTTGGTATCAAAAGAGAAGAAATTATTTGTATTGGTGATGCAGGTAATGACCTTGATATGATTGAGTATGCAGGACTTGGAGTAGCTATGGGTAATGCCTTTGAAGAAGTGAAGGCAGCAGCCGATTACATTACAGGTTCAAATGAAGAAGATGGTGTGGCACAGGTAATTGAGAAATTTGTTGCCATGAAATAAGAGTCACTTGCATATGTATATTGTGAGGCGTATAATAGGGAAGATAACCTATTAAATAAAAAATTAACGGAGGAACCAAATGGATATAGAAGGGGATATTATACTGAGAGAAATGGACGAAGCAGATTGTAAGAATTTAGAGGAAGCTTTCGCCGGTAAGGTCCATGGGACCACTCAGCTTTATACATCCTATTTAGAAGCAGGCCGTATAGGAAAGAGAGATACTGTTGTTGCTTATTGTAAAGGTCAGATTGCAGGATATGCTACTATTTTGTGGGAAAGCGAGTATGAAGGCTTCGAAGAAGAAGGCATACCAGAAATTACAGATATAGAAGTACTTGATGCATTTAAAAGTAGAGGCATTGCAATGAAATTAATGGATGAGCTAGAAAGACGTGCGTTGCAACGCAGTGAATATTGCGGTGTAGGTGTCGGTCTTGCAGATCCTTATGAACCAGCACAAAAACTTTATGCCAAGAGAGGCTATCAGCCAGATGGCAAAGGGATTTTCTATATAGAGCATGCACGTATTCATGAGCAATTAGAAATTGATGATAATCAAGGTCTGATGATGATTAAGAAGTTATAAATAAATAGAAATAGATGGTCGTAGCACAAAGGTGCTGCGGCCTTTTTTTGTGGGGCGGTTGCGGCATGGATAAGTTTAAGAGATATATTTTAAACTTACGTACACCTGACAAGTTTTCTAAAAAAGCCGCAGGTCTGTACTTTGTGGAGATATCAGCTGAGGGGAAAGAACAAATGTTTTTGGTATGAGAAGAGGAGAAGAAAATTTAGGTAAATGGTTTAGGCGAAAGGGCGTACTTTTAAGGGATATGCGAGGAGAATTTTGGTTTAGAAATAGGGGAAGATAAAATTAGGGTTGCAATGTGACACAGTGTCATATATAATTGAAAAGTGACAAAGCGTCATATGACAGTGTGTCATAAATGAAAAATGAACTCTGAATGTGATGTGTAGGAAAGGAAGATTGTATGCCAAAGCAAACTTTTTTTAATTTACCAAGTGAAAAAAGAGCATTGATTTTAGAGGCGGCGAGACAGGAATTTTCGGAGGTTACTTTACAGGAGGCTTCTATTGCAAATATTATTAAGCGAGCGGGGATTCCAAGAGGAAGTTTTTATCAGTATTTTGAAGATAAGGATGATTTATTTTTATATCTTGTTGAAGAAGCAGGTAAAGACTTTTTTGAACGACTTATTAAAATACTCCAAGATGAAAAAGGTGATGTTTTTACAGCTAGTGAAATTTGGTTCAAGCAAAATATTGAGGGATTAGATGATCCGAGGGTGAAAAAACTTTGCAAAAATATATTTTTGAGTATGAATGAAAAAATGCAAGATAAGATGATACCCCATTGCGTCAAACATCCTTTTGCAGGAAGTATGAGAATATTAGTTGAGAATATGGATTTAACGCAGCTTCGTATTTCTGATGAAGAAGAGATGAAATACTTTTTAAGAATGCTTAAAGGGATTATTTTTGGCTCAATGGCAGCTTATTTAAAAGGAAATGTAGAGAAGGATAGATGTCTTAAGGCCTATACATTTCAAATGGAAGTTATAAAAAGAGGCATTTCTAAAAATTAGACGAACTAGAGGGGGTTTAGCATGATTAAGCTGATTAAGTATTTAAAGCCTTATATAGGACATATATTTGCCATTATTGTACTTTTATTTTCACAAGCAATGTGCGAGTTAGCATTACCAGATTATATGTCTAAAATTGTGAATCAAGGGATTAGCGTAGGTGATACCACCTATATTATTAAAACAGGAGGGATGATGCTTCTTATTTCTTTAGGAAGTGCAGTTTGTGCCATTGTGGTAGGCCTTTTTGCATCACATATTGCAGCAAAGGTAGCTATGGCACTTAGAAGAGATGTATTTGAAAAAGTTGAGAGTTTCTCAAGTGTTGAATTTGATAAATTCCAATCTGCTTCATTAATTACAAGAACAACAAATGATATTACACAAGTTCAAACGGTACTTATTATGATGCTTCGTATGGTCTTTTATGCACCAATTATGGGTGTAGGTGGAATCTTTAAAGCATTATCAAAGAATGTATCAATGTCATGGATTATTGCTTTAGCAGTTATTATTTTAATAGGCATTATTGCAGTAATCTTTAGCTTAGCATTACCACGTTTCAAACGTGTGCAAAAGCTTATTGATAAATTAAACTTAGTAACACGAGAGAATTTATCAGGGATGCTTGTTATTCGTGCATTTAATACACAAGGTTTCGAAGAAGCACGTTTTGATGAGACAAACAAAACACTTACAGGTGTCAATTTATTTGTAAATCGTCTCATGTCATTTTTAATGCCTGCTATGATGCTTATTATGAACCTTACAACAGTACTGATTGTATGGATTGGTGCCAAGGAAGTAGGTAACTTAAATATGCAAGTAGGGGATATGATGGCATTTATCCAATATGCAATGCAAATTATTATGAGTTTCTTAATGATTTCAATGATGTTCATTATGATTCCTAGAGCTTCTGTTTCAGGAGACCGTGTGGCAGAAGTATTAGAAACAGAAGTTGCCATTCGTGACCCTAAAGAAGAAAAGAAATTTAATAATAAAGTAGAAGGAATAGTAGAATTTAAAAATGTAGAATTCTCTTATCCAGGTGCTGAAGATGCTGTGCTTCATGATATCAGCTTTACAGCAAAACCAGGAGAGACAACAGCTTTTATAGGTTCTACAGGAAGCGGAAAATCCACACTGATTAACTTAATTCCAAGATTTTATGATGTGACAAAAGGTGCTATTACAATTGATGGCATTGATGTAAGAGACATTAGTCAACATAACTTACATGAACAAATAGGCTATGTGCCTCAAAAGGCTGTTTTATTCTCAGGAGATATAGAAAGCAACCTGAAATATGGCCGTAAAGAAGCAACAGATTTAGAAATTGAAGAAGTTATTGAAATCGCTCAATCTAAAGAGTTTATTTTAGCTAAACCAGAAGGCATTAAAGCACCAATTGCACAAGGCGGAAGCAATGTATCGGGTGGTCAAAAACAACGTTTATCAATTGGCCGTGCACTTGCTAAAAAAGCACCGATTTGTATTTTGGATGATAGTTTCTCTGCTTTAGACTTTAAAACAGATGCAGCACTTAGAAAGGCGCTTAAGGAAAAGATGGCAGATACAACAATGTTAGTTGTTGCACAGCGTATTAGTTCAATTATGCATGCAGAGCAAATTATTGTTTTAGATGGCGGACGCATTGTAGGGAAGGGGACACACCATGAACTTCTTCAAAACTGCAGCGTTTATAAGGAAATTGCATTATCACAATTATCAAGGGAGGAACTAGACAATGAGTAATAATAATCGCCCTCCACAAAGGAAAGGCTCTATGGGTGGACATGGCCCAATGAGAGGTATGGGACCTGGAGAAAAAGCAAAAGACTTTAAAGGTACTATGCAAAAGCTTATGAGCTATTTAGGTCAATTTAAAATAGGGATTAGTATCGTGGCTATATTTGCCATTGCCTCAACTGTTTTTTCTATTGTAGGTCCTAAAATACTCGGGAAAGCTACAACGAAACTTTTTGAAGGTGTTATGGGATATGTGAAAACTGGTACTATGGCAATTGATTATGACTTCATTGGTAAGATTATTGGCTTACTTTTAGTCATCTATATTATTTCAGCAGTATTTGCTTATATTCAATCATGGATTATGTCGGGTGTTTCTCAAAAAGTAACGTATAACCTAAGAAAAGAAATTTCAGAGAAAATCAACCGTATGCCAATTAAATACTTTGACACAAAAACACATGGTGAAGTCCTTTCGCGTATTACAAATGACGTGGATGTGGTAAGTCAAACTTTAGGTCAAAGTTTAACACAAATCATTACATCTATTGTGACAGTACTTGGTGTGCTTGTAATGATGCTGAGCATTAGTCCACTGATGACACTTGTAGCCATTATTGTTATTCCACTTTCATTAGTTGTTGTTATGGGCGTTGTAAAGCGTTCACAAAAGTACTTTAAGGCACAACAAGAATATTTAGGTCATTTAAATGGTCATATTGAAGAAATGTATAGTGGACATATCGTTGTAAAGGCTTTTAATGGTGAAGAAGATGCGCTTGAAACCTTTAATAAATATAACGAAACACTTTATGAATCTTCATGGAAATCTCAGTTCTTATCAGGTATGATGATGCCACTTATGGGATTTGTAGGGAACCTTGGTTATGTGATTGTATGTATTTTAGGTGGTTTCCTTGCAGTTAAAAATGCCATTGAAGTCGGGGATATTCAAGCTTTCATTCAATATATGAGAAGTTTTACACAACCTATGGGACAGCTTGCTAATATTTCAAATACACTGCAATCAACAGCAGCAGCTGCGGAACGTGTTTTTGAGTTCCTAGATGAGGATGAAGAAGTGGCAGAAACAAAAACGCCAGTTTCCTTAGAAAACCCACAAGGTGCTGTAAGTTTTGAAAATGTACACTTTGGTTATACGGATACTAAAACAATTATTAATAACTTTACAGCAGATATCAAACCAGGTCAAACGGTTGCTATTGTAGGACCTACTGGTGCTGGTAAAACAACAATTGTGAAACTTTTAATGCGTTTCTATGAACTAAATGCGGGAAGCATTAAAGTAGATGGGCATGATATTTGTGACTTTACAAGAGAAGACCTCCGTAAATTATTCGGTATGGTACTTCAAGATACATGGCTTTATAATGCTAGCATTATGGATAATATTCGTTACAGCAGACAGGATGCTACAGAGGAGGAAATTATTGCAGCGGCCAAAGCAGCTCACGTAGATGAATTCGTGCATACTCTTCCAGATGGCTACAATATGATTCTTAATGAAGAGGCAAGTAATGTTTCACAAGGTCAAAAGCAGCTTTTAACAATAGCACGTGCTATTTTAAGAGATCCTAAAATCCTTATTTTAGATGAAGCTACAAGTTCCGTAGATACACGTACAGAAGTACTTATTCAAAAAGCTATGGAAAACCTTATGAAGGGCAGAACAAGTTTCGTGATTGCTCACCGCCTTTCAACTATTCGTAATGCAGATCTCATCTTAGTAATGAAAGATGGCGATATTATTGAACAAGGGACACATGAAGAGCTTATTGCAAAAGGCAATTTCTATGCCAACCTTTACAATAGTCAATTTGAAGTTGCGTAAGGTTAAAAGTACGCAAAGGTGTTGACCGCCGCTAGTGAGGTTATGAGGGCATGGATAAGTGGCATACACTCATTTTCCATTTCCCTCCCTTTGGTCGAAGTCAAGCTAAGATGAGTGTATGCCACTTATCCACACCCGGCGAGATTTTGAGCGGCGGTAGGCGAGGTACCTTTGGGTAAAACCTTACTTAAGGGGATGGAAAAACGACTAGGTTTAAAGATATAAAGTAAATTAGATATTAAGAAGGTATGCTTCCGAATGAATCAATAATTTGGGAGCATACCTTTTATTTGTAGAGTGAATTATTTAAAAATTTCTAATAAATTGTGGTATAATTGAGGGGGAATGAGTAATAGGGGAGGGGAAGAAATGAGGATATGTGTAATTCATGGAAGTAGTCGTAAGGGAAATACAGATAAGACTATTGATATTATAAAGCGTAAGTTAAATACAATGGGACAGATGGAGTATGTGGACTTTTATTTACCGAAGGATTTACCTTATTTTTGTACGGGATGTATGGCGTGCTTGGGAACAGGAGAGCGTGCAGGTGAAAACTGTCCCCATAAGCAGTATACGCATCCTATTTTAAAAGCCTTATTGGAAGCAGATGGGATTATTATAGGGGGACCTTCATATGCGCTAGCAGAAACAGCTCAGCTTAAGGCGTTGTTTGACCATTTTGCATGTACTTATATTGTGCATCGCCCTAATGTAGAAATGTTTGATAAGATAGCACTTGTAGTTTCGACGCAAGCAGGTGCAGGCTCAGGAAGAGCAATCAGTACGATTAGCAGAAACTTGCTTTTTTGGGGCGTAAAGCGTATTTATAAATGTAAGTTAAGTTTATGGGAAGCTAATTGGAATGACATGCCAAAGGAAAGGCAAGTGAAATTGACAGATCAGCTTAGTAAGAAGGCAGAAGTATTTTATAAGGCGACTAAAAAGAGAGATAAGCTTTGTGGAAATTTAGCCGGCAAAATCATTCGTCATGTCATGAAGGGAGCTATTAAGAATTACCCAGATACACAGGCAGATAAAATATATTGGAAGAAGAAAGGGTGGATTTAATCTCCCTTTTTGTGTAATGGATTTATTATTCGGAAAATAAAAGATGAAGGATTAAATTTATGAAGAATAAAATAACGCTTATACCAGTGGATGCGATGAGTATAGTGGAAATGGAAAATTATTTAAGTGATATGGCGGCTAAGGGCTATTTATTAAAGAAGATACGGAGACTGGGACACTTTGAAAAAGCTGTACCACAGAGAATGGCTTATCGTTTGGCACCATTTATAGAGGCTAGTAAACCAGCGGAGCATCAGCTTGAAAATTATCAAAATAGTGGCTGGACTTATGTTTGCACTATAGGAAAAGTCTTTAATGTCTACCGATGTGCTGGAGGAAATCCTATAGAAATAGAGGAAGACCCCGCGGAAGTTATAAAACGTTATGAAATGGTTCAGCATAATTTAAAGGGCATTTTATGGCTAAATGGGATTAGTACTTTGATATATCTCATGCTGTTATTTTTTAATATAATATTAGATGAAACGGAGATGTTATCAGCGGTACAGTATGATACGTGGTGGTATGTGATTGTTGCGATGTTCACAACTATTATGTCTTCAGAAAACAATATTAGAACGAGGCTGAAGCTAAAAGAGCTGATTTATATGTTAAGGTTAGGGCCACTTCAGCGTGATCAGCTAGAATCTAAAATAGCTCATAAAACGTATGTTAAGACGTATATAGAAGAAGGAATAAGCACTTTTCTACTTATTATAACAGTTATCTTCTTAATTAATGGTTTTATAGGGGGGTGGGAGAGACAGGTAAGTACATATCATGACAAACTGCCTATCGTAACACTTCAGGAAATAGAGCAAGATGTAAATTTTGAAATCACCCACCATATTTATCACAATAAGGACTATGATGATTCTATTGCTTATAAAAGAACAGGACTAGCATCAAGAATTTATGAAATAGAGCAAAGTGGGAAAATTCCAGGAAAGACTTGGAATAATGGTGAATATATACCTTGGATAGAAACTGAGTTCTATGAATTAAGGTTTAAAGGAATGACTGCCTCCTTACTTAAGGATTTAATACACAATAAGGTTAAATTTTATGATTCTGAGGTTACATATCACAAGTTAGAAGATACAGGATTTGATGAAGCTATTTATGTACAGGTAGGACAAAGGCAAATGGTATTTCTGCGTCTTGAGAAGAAAGTGATGTATACATGCTATGAAGGTGAACAGGATATAAGGCAATATATAAAAGAAATATATGATCTTATGAAGGTCTTTTAATAAAAAATCTAAATGTAAGTGATATTTACATTTAGATTTTTTTATTTATTAGAATTTAAAATATAAAATGTTGACAATTTTTAGACTTAAAAGTATAATGGGAGAAATTTATCTAAATTTTAGGAGGGGTTCAGATGAAAAATATAGGCACACAAACCATAGAAACAAAGCGTTTAATACTTCGTAGATTTAGAGTAAGTGATGCGGCAGATATGTTTAAAAATTGGGCAAATGATGATGAAGTGACTAAATTTTTAACTTGGCCTGCACATCATAGTGTAGAAGATACTAAAGGGTTATTAACAAATTGGGTAGATGGTTATACATCTTCTGATAAGTATGAATGGTGCATTGAACTTAAAGAAATAGGGCAGGCCATAGGTAGCATAGGTGGTATGAATGTTAATGAAGCGGTGAATTCTGTAGAAGTCGGCTATTGTATTTCCAGGAAATACTGGCATCAGGGAATTGTGTCAGAAGCACTTGTAGCAGTCGTTAAGTTTTTCTTTGAAGAAGTAGATGTTAATCGTATAAGTGCAAGACATGATGTGAATAATCCTAATTCAGGCAAGGTGATGCTTAAATGCGGTTTTACATATGAAGGTACGAGAAGACAATCGGATATTAATAATACAGGAATCTGTGATGTGGCATATTATGGGTTGCTTAAAGAAGACTATAGAAAATGTAAGTGAAGAAAATATAAGAGATGATATGAAGTGAGACATTAGATAATAAGGGGGCATTATATGACAAGTGAAATTGAAGAAGTAAAAAACTACTATAATACAAATCATGAAATGGGAGCATATTTTAAAAGCAGGCGTTACAGAGTTTAGTAATGAATACAGAAAGATGGAATATATGTACAGACTATTAGAGCCTAGAAAATTTGTACCAGGTGAAAGCTTTACGCATGTCTATTTCACAACTCCTCCAGCAGCATTAGATGAAGTAAGGCGTTCAGGTCTTGAGGTGATTACCTATGCAGGGGCAGAGAGTTTTTTATCAGGTATGCATCTTAGAATGAAGACATTATTTGAAGAAGATCAGCTAGTGTATAAGAACTTACTTCAAATGGCAAAGGAAGTATGCGAGTTGCCACAATACAGAGATGCCACAGAACATTTACATATAGTAGTACGTAAAAATATATAATAAGCCTAAAATTTAGGAGAAAAGAAATGCAGAAAAAGTTTGTGATAGGAAGTTTAACTCTAATAGTTATTATAAGCCTGATAAGTTTTATAAGACCCTTTAAGATAGTAAAATTAAATCCTGATGATATAGGAAAGATTAAAGTATTTGATGGGAATACAGGGAAGTCTACTGAGATTACAGATGAGGCAGATATTACACATATTATCAATAATTTAAATAGTGTTGTATTAAAGAGAGAAAAAGTGTCTTTATTTAGAGTAGGATATTCTTTAAGAATGAGCATTTATTTAAAAGATGGTACAAAAGCTAACGGTTGGCATGAGTTTATAATCAATACTTCAGATTATGTACGAAAAGATCCTTTCTTTTATAAGGTCATTGAAGGGGAAATTGATGAGGCGTATATTCAAAGGTTACTAGATAAGGAAAAGGTAGAATAAAAGATACAGAGGTGAATAGCATCTCTGTATTTTTTGTATAGAGAGAAGATTAGAGTGAATAAAGTTGTAAAAATAAAATTATTTAAAATATATAGGCAATTAATGGATAGGATGATAAGATTGCATTAGAGATAATAAATAAAGCTAAGTAAGTAAGCTAAGAAATACAATAATGACATAAAAGGAGGTAAAAGTACATGGTGATGTGGAATCCGTGGCGAGGATGTCATAAATATAGTGAGGGCTGTAAATTTTGCTATATTCATAAAGGAGATGCAAAAAGGGGTATTGATACCAATGAGATAGTAAAAAGTACTCAGTTGGAAGCACCTGTAGCAAAGAAGAAAAACGGTGAGTATAAGATTAAGGCGGGGCAGATGGTATACCTTTGCTTTTCTACTGATTTTCTTATCAAAGATGCCGATGTATGGCGTGGAAGGTGCTGGGAAATTATAAAAGAACGCAGTGACTTGCATTTTCTCTTTTTAACCAAGCGCATTGAACGTTTTTTAGAGTGTGTGCCAAGCGATTGGGGGGAAGGATATGATAATGTTACCGTAGGCGTACGATTGAAAATCAAAAGAATGCGGATTATAGGCTGGAAATTTTTAATACGTTACCTATAAAGCATAAGAATATTATTTGTCAGCCTTTAATAGAAGAAATTTATATTCAGCCATATCTTAAAAATATTGAACTGGTAGTAGTAGGGGGGGAATCTGATCGCTATGCAAGGCCATTAGACTATGACTGGGTGTTATCTATTAGACAGCAGTGTTTAGAAACAGGCACCGCTTTTGAATTTAGACAATGTGGGACACATTTTATTAAAGATGGCAAAAGTTATGTATTAAATGTAAGAGATTTATGTGCACAAGCAAGAAAAGCTAATATAAATTTAGTAGGGGAGCGTTAATATGTGCTTAGTTTGTGACAGAATACAGCAAATAAAAGAGGATAGGAATAAATATTTTATAAGGGAATTAGAGACAGGGTATGTTGTTTTAGGGGATTATCAAAGATTTAAAGGATATACAGTATTCCTATGTAAGACACATACAACGGAGCTACATTTTTTAGAAGAAGCTTTTAGAAAACAATTCTTATATGAAATGTCATTAGTGGCAGAAGCCGTTTATCATGCATTTAAGCCAGATAAGCTGAATTATGAATTATTAGGTCAAGGAGAGGGGGTACATATGCATTGGCATATATTGCCTAGGAAAGTAAAAGATACACCAAATCCAGGGCCTATCTGGCAATTGGCAGAGGAAGAATTATATGATGAGAAGTATGTACTATCAGAGGAATCATTAAACGAGATGAAACAGCAATTAAATTTAGAGTTAGATAAGTTGTTATAGGAATTAGGAGGTAAAAGAATGGATGAAGAAATATTAGGGGTAGCAGGTTATTGTGGACTCGCATGTAAGGCTTGTTCTGTATATATTGCCAGTTGTGCAGGGGGAGAAGCATTAGAGCGGCGGGCTGCTAAGGCAGGAATGACAGCAAAAGAAATGTATTGCAAAGGATGTCGATCTGATAAAACAAGTTCATATTGCGCCCAATGTGAGATTAAAAAGTGCATTAGGGAAAAAAAGTTAAATTGGTGCAGTGAGTGTACAGCATATCCATGTGAGAGAATTTTGGCATTTAAAGATTCTTTACCACATCGCGTGGAAGTTTGTGAGTCGCTAGAGTTTGCTAAAAGTCATACGTTGATAGAGTGGACTCATAAAATGAAGGAAGATTTTACCTGTGATAAGTGTGGCTCATATAATTCTGTATATGCTAAGGAATGTATCAAGTGTGGTAATGAAAATGTGAATGCATTTGCCAAGAGGCATTGGAAAATTATAGAGGACAGCCCAGAAAGAGAAAATGTATAAAAGGTTATATGATGTTAGGGGCAAATGATAGGGATTTGAGGCAGCTAGGGTGGTGATGGATTATTTATTTAAGCATTTGATACATGAGCAATATATTGCAACGGCACATAAGGAGAATGTGGCAACAGTAAAGATTCTAATGAAACTTGGATTCAAAGAGGTAGCTTATAAAGATTATAAAAATGCAGAAGAGGTTCACACATATGTGATTCATAGACAAAGTTACTTGGAAAAGTATAAAGATTACAAGGAGGAAATATGCATACAACAATTATAGGTGGGGCAGATGGTCCTACAAGTATTTACGTAGCAAGCCCGCTTAATAATATACAGTGGATTAATCTTTTTGGTTTACTCATTATTATATTATTAATGGTTCCTAATATTATTTATGCAATAAAAAATAAGGATGGCAAAAATCTATGTACCGATAAGATTATCAACATTTTAGAGCAAGTAGGCAGATATGGCACGATGTTTTTAATGGTCTTTAATATTGGAATTTTAGAGTTTGGCTTTTCATCAGTCAATAGTATGCTCCTATATACATTTGGTAATCTGGTGCTTATTTTAAGCTATTGGATTTTCTGGGGAGTTTATTTTAAACGTCAATCACTGATGGCAGCATTGATGTTGGCAATTATACCTACAGCAATTTTCTTATTAAGTGGAATCACCTTACAGCATTATTTATTGATTGTTTTTGCAAGTTTATTTGGAGTTTGCCATATATATATAACCTATATCAATAATGTACATTCTAAATAACAAGAGGGATAGGTTAGGATAGATAGACAGTATAGATAAGTAGTATAAGGAGGGGAAAGTGATGCAAGAGGATAGTTCTACAAAGAGCTGGAATCAGGTGGGTGAAGGATGGTGTGAATTGGCACAGACAAATGACTTTAGAATACATTTTATTATGCCATATACACTAGAACAATTAGGTGATGTTTCAGGGAAAAGCATCTTAGATCTTGGTTGTGGTGAAGGCGGTTATGCACGTGAATTAGCAAGGCGAAATGCAAATGTAGTAGCCATTGACTGCTCTGAGTTTTTTATTAATTATGCAAAGGCAAAGGCACAGGAAGAAGGATTAAACATTGTACATCATATACGTAATAGCAATGATTTATATAACATAGAAGGTCATTCCTTTGATATTGTGCTTTGTTCAATGATGTTAATGGATTGTGAGGACCTTGTGGGGACAGTTAAAGAAATTGTAAGAGTGCTAAAGCCTTCAGGAAAACTATTTGCAAGCGTACTACATCCTTGCTTTAATGGAAAACACATTCAGTGGCAAGGAGAAGATAAGGATAAAAAGGTGGTTGTCGAAAATTATTTTTATCCCGAGGAGTGGGAAAAGCCTGTATCTAGGGGAATTGATAAGAAGGTGATATGGCGACACCGAACGCTGCAAGATTATGTAAAAGTATTTGTAAGTGCGGGGTTAACTATAGAAGATTTAAATGAACCGTTTCCTACACAAAAGCAAGCGGAGCAATCTATAAGGATTAAATGGCTGGAGAGAATCCCTATGTTTTTATTTTGGCAGTTAAGAAAGTCTGATTGTAAATAGTTAGCCAGCAGAAGCAACCTTTTGTGGTGGTGTGTATTGATGACTTTGAGAGGGACAAGGAGTGGCTTATTCCATAATGACCTAGGCACCTTGAAGAAGGTATGAATTTAAATAAAGTGATACAAGAGGTGAGCGTTAGATGAATATTGGTTTTTATGCATGCAGTGCATTAACGGTTATATTTGGCGTATACACTTTAGTATTTGCAACATTAAGGGAGAAGGCGCAAGCTTTATAAGCGGATTTAATACCATGTCTAAAGAACAGCAGAGACGATATGATACGAAAAGAATGAGCAAGGACCAGAGGAATGTAATGCTATTGTGGATGATTATTATGGGTATGGGTGCGGTACTTTCCTGTTTAATTTCACAGTATATGGCCATTGTAGTTTTTATAATTTGGCTTATTGTATTTTTCAAAAATGTTCATATGACGTCAAGCAAGGGTTTTGAAAAATATAAGGTTAAGTAATAGGAGGGGATTTTAGTGGGAGAGTCAAATGAGGTATATAACTTTTATAATGCTGGGGCTGAAGTAGGACGATTAGAAAAAGGATTGGGAAAAATAGAATTTTATAGAACGAAGGAGATTTTATCCCAGTATATAGCTAGCGGTAATACGATATATGATATTGGCGGCGGCATAGGAATATATGCTTCTTGGCTAGCAAGGCGGGAGAATAATGTACATCTTATAGAACTTGCGGACTATGCTGTAGCTTTTGCTAAACAGAATATGATGCATGAATGCAGTTTTAATGCAGAGGTAGGGGATGCAAGACATTTGAATAAACCAAGTCATAGTGCAGATGTTGTGTTGATGATGGGGCCCCTTTATCACTTGCAAAATAAAGAAGATAGGCAGCAGGCTTTAAAAGAAGCCTATAGGGTTTTAGAAAATGGGGGGTTGTTAATTGCGGCGGGTATTTCAAAGTATAGTTCAATGATTTGGGCACTTTCTACATATGGTACAAAAAATAATCTTATTGATGAGGTAGCTTTTAGAAATATGTTTCAAGAGGAAGTCGTTACAGGAAATCATAATAGGCCTAAGGAGTATCCTTACTTGATTGCACAAGCTTATTTTTCTACGCCTGAAAGTATGGCAGGTGAAATGAAAGAAGCTGGATTTTCTATAATCAATGAACATGCAGTAGAAGGATGCATTTGGTATACACCTTGCTTGGATGAAAAATGGGAGAGTGAGCAGTCTAGAAAAAGTTTACTGGATATTATTCATCTAACAGAGCATGAGACAGAGATAATGGGAATGAGTCCACATTTTTTAGTTGTTGCAAAAAAATAAATGATAGCATGATGTGAGAAAATAAAAAACTTATAAAGTTAAGGAGTTTTGGCAGAAAAGAGGAATATAGATGCTTAAGAGGCTTACAAAACGTATTTATTATATGTCAGGAGAAGAAGAAACAGACAGACCATATTTGTATTATATTTATGGGGATCAGTATAGTTTAGCAATTGATGCAGGAAGTTCTAAAGCACATGTTGAAGCCTCTTATAAGGCAATAGAGGAAGAGGACCTTCCTAAGCCTAGTTATACAGTACTTACACATTGGCACTGGGACCACACTTTTGGTTTGCATGCTGTAGAAGGACAAACAATAGCTTCTGCAAAGACAAATCAAAAGTTAAGACAGGTAAAAACATGGAAGTGGACAATAGAGGATATGGAAGCACGTGAAAAAACGGGTGAGGACATAGCTTTTTGTAATGCATGTATTCAAAAAGTATATAAAGACCTTAATGAAATAAAGGTAGTAACTGCAAATCTAGAAGTAGAAGATAGGCTGACAATTGATTTAGGTGGAGTGACTTGTCAGATTGAGCAGCAGGATGCCACACATTCTAGGGATAGCTTGTTTTTATATTTCCCTGAAGAAAGAGCACTTGCAGTAGGCGATGCAGATTCAGAAGACCATTACGAGAATGGTGGCAAGTATGATAAAACAAAGTTATCAAGGCTTATTCAATATATTGAACAGTTTGATTTTGATTACTATTTATTAGGTCATGATAAGCCTGATACAAGGGAAGGGGCATTAAGTTATTTAAAAGCTGAACTAGAGAAGCTGAAATAGGTTAGATAGTGTTTTGTAAAAATATGAAATAGGTGGAGATAAGAATGAGAGAAAAATTATATGAATCAGTTAGAAAATGGATGTATCAAAATGCAAGACCTATTGATTTAGGTTTATGGCAGTACTTTTTTGAAGATGGGGACAAGAAAATTGTACTAGAAGCTTTGATGAGTTATCAAAATGAAGATGGTGGTTTTGGCCATGCTCTGGAGGCGGATAATTGGAATCCAAATTCAACACCTATTACAACGCAGCATGCCCTTAAAATACTAAGACTTATTGATTTCTGGGATATGAGACATCCTGTGTATCAAGGAATCTGGAAGTACTTAAATACGGAAAAAGATTTGCAGGAGTATGGCTGGCGCTTTACAGTACCCAGTAATGATGACTACCCTCATGCGCCTTGGTGGAATTATAGTGAAACAGAAAACGAAAAAGAATACTTTGGCGTAACAGCAGGATTTGTAGCCTTTATACTAAGGTTTGGCGATAAGGAAAGTAAACTCTATAAGAAGGCAGAACAGCTTACAGCAAAATTAATGACAGCCTTTATGTCAGATGAAGCCTATGGGGATATGGGGCTTGAGGAATATATGACTTTGATTGAAGTAATCAAAGACTTAAAGATATCAGCTTATGATACCGATTTACTCATGGATTTATTAGCACATAAAATTCAAAAGGCGATCGAACCAGATACGAGTAAGTGGCAATATTATGTTGCAAGACCATCACGTTATATAAAAAGTCTTAACAGTTTATTTTATAAAGGAAATAGAGAAATTGTACAGAAAGAACTTCAGTATTTGATAGATACAAAACCTGAAAATGATGTATGGGGAATCACTTGGACATGGTTTGACAATATGGAAAAGTATAGTAAGGAATTTGCGGTAAGTGAGAATTGGTGGAAGGGGTATGGCGTTATAGAAAAAATGCTTTTTTTAAGGAACTTCGATCAAGTTTAAATAAACATAGCTGTAAGATATAGACTGGAATTTATTAAGCAGACGAAAAATAGGCTATGAGTTGATGGATTATTGAGTAGAACTAGAATGTGTGAATATTATCAATAATTAGGAGGAATATATGAGAGGATGTGAAGCAGGATTAAAGAAAAAGTCATTCTCACTTTCTTTTCATGGCGGAGAAATCTGGGTAGAACATTTAGATGCTATGGGTAGTGAAATACAACTCATGCTACAAAAATTCAATGAAGATATGATTCAAATTAAAAAGCCTTTTACTAGTTCTTTTATGGCAGTTAATCTTGATGAAACCAAGGTGAATGAAGCAGTTCTGAAATTGATACTGGAGCAGCTTAGTAGCCTGAAGACACCTCTTCGCAAGGTGGTGCTTGTAGGACTCAACTTAAGGATGAAAAGGTATATCAAACGGCAAAAACTGCCTTTTTTAGCAGCCTGTATTGATGATTTTGAGAAGGCTAAGGAATGGCTTATTCCATAGCGACCTACGAAAGCATTTGGTGTGCCTATGAGCATGTTGTGAAATTACAAAGGTTAAAGGACTTAGCCAGCAGCTTTTTCATTATTTTGAGCAAAAGGAAATTTATGATGGACGTAGAAGCAAAGAAGTCTTCTGCGAAATACATAAAAGCCGCTGGCAGAAATTTGGAGAAGAAGCTACAGGCATTAATATTTTTGAATGTGCACTCCTTCAAAACAGTATCAATGAATTACTGTTATTTCGAGGTGGTACTGAAACAAGCATCACAGCATATACCCAGGAACTTGTTCAGGCTGTTCAAAAACTTGAGCCCATTATTATTTATCTTAGCCCAGAGCCTAGAGCAGCTATAGAACGTGCGGCTAAAGAACGTATAGATGAACAAGGTCATCACGTTTGGGAAGAAAGAGTAGCACAATATATTACGGCTTCACCTTATGGAATGAAAAAAGGATTTTCAGTGGAAGGATTAATTATTTTCTTACTGCCCATGGTAATTAATATATTTTATGTTATTTTTCCGCCAAAACAAACTAAGGAGCCAATATCTTTAAAAATGCCTGTGTTAGAAGCCATAGAACAAGGTACGCGAATTGCCTATGTTATGGCAATCTGCATCTTAGTAAGCAATTCAAAGGTAGATTATACAAGTGTTTCTTTATATATCAGCATAATATTTTTGGTGCTATATCATATTGTCTGGATCAGATATTATATGGGCGGCAGAGATGTTAAGCTTTTAGGTACTAAATTTTTAGGTGTGCCAATGCCTTTAGCAGTCTTCCCAGTGCTTTATTTTATATTTGCCTCAATATGGCTGCACAATTATATTGCAACAGGTGTAATGGTTGTATTTGGTATTGTTCATAATATTATTTCATACCGAAACTTTTATATAAATGAATAAGTTATCTAATTTAGGGGAGAAACCTATGAAAAATAGTGAGTTATATAAACGCATCATGAAAGAAGAAGATATGTTTCCAAGATTATTTACAAATAGTGAAAAGAGAAGTTATGGCATCTTATTTTTTAATGAAGATAATAAACAATCTTATGACAGCAATCATGCTTTGATTTTTAAAGATCAGGTAGAGAATTTAGATGAAGTATTAGAAGATATTACAAGTTTTTATAAACAAAAAGGGATCCAGCCAAGTATTTATCAGGCCACTATGGATGAACATTATTTCATGGAAAATGAAGCAATCTTTAATCGCAATAATTATAATGTGTGGGTAGAGGGACCTTTGGAATATATGACACTGACTGCAGAAAATAAAATAGTGGCAAATCCTGATTTTGAGGTAAAACTTGAAAAAGAATGGGACAAACGCTTTGAAGAGGTATTTTTGGCAGCAGAAGAACCTTGGGAAATTCAAGTGGCAAAGCAAATTTTCATGAGTGAAAATGGTAGGGGATTTGTAGCTTATCATGAAGGAAAGCCAGTAGGAATATGGTACTGCCATATAGCTGAAGGAATATGCAGATATGATTATATCCTTGTAGATAAGGCATACAGAAAAGAAGGCTGTGCACGTGCGATTATGTCAGTAGTAACTGATTACTGCAGAGATCATGACATAGCAACCTGTTATCAATGGCCAGCCCATAAGACTTCTGAAAGATTATGTGAGGAGTCTGGTTTTAGAAAAATATTTACTAAAGAAGCTGGACGTGCAAGCTTTAGAGGGGAACAAAGCTAGGAGAAGATAATATGATAGATGAATTTTCAAAAGTACCTTTAAGCTGTCAGATTGCAACGGAGGCAGAAATTATGGAAAGCAGCCTGGATGAGGAGGTTGCAGTAGAGTCTTATACCCAGGTTTTACATAGTAAGTTAGGAAGAAAGGTACAGTTAGGACGCAGCAATTCTATTTTATATTCACAGTTGGGAAGATATTGTTATACAGGTCAAAACACTACAATTCGTAATGCTAAGCTAGGAAGATTCAATTCAATTTCATGGAACGTGAGCATTGGCGGAAATACTCATGATATGAATAAGGTGACGACGCATAGCTTTTTGGTATATCCAAAGTGGGGAATGGGCGGCAATAGCAATTGGCAATCGGTAAAAGAAGAATGCAACTTAGAAAATAATATATGGGTTGGAGCAGGCGTTAATATTCTAAGAGGTGTAACCATAGGCAGCGGTGCAATTATCGGAGCTGGAACAGTTGTTACAAAAGATGTGCCACCTTATGCCGTTGTAGTAGGCAATCCAGGAAGAATTATAAGAATGAGATGTCCTGAAGAAATTATTGAAAAAATGCTGGAAATTGCTTGGTGGGACTTTCCTATAGAGGTCATACGCGACAACTTTAATGTATTTGAAAGTGAATTAACACAAGAGATTGTATATAAACTTTCTGAAATTAAACAGCAAGTTAACTAAAAAGGAGTATAAGCCTATGCCAATATTAACACCAACTTTAAATTTTGCAGGGCGCTGTGAAGAGGCACTTAGATTATATGAAAAGGCTTTTAAAGGAAAAGTTTCATGTCTACTGAGATATAAAGAAGGCAAAAAAGAAGACAGTCATTGGCAGCTAACAAAGGAGCAGGAAAACTATATTTATCATGCGGAACTTTTGATTGGCAGTCAAAGGATTATGATGTGTGACAATATAGATGTTCCTTTTGTAACAAGTTATGCCACTTTTATTACGGTAACCTTTAATACTAAAGAAGAGGTTCAAGAGGCCTATGATATTTTAAAAGAAGGAAGTACAACAATCTACCCGTTAGCACGTACGACGTATAGCTCATGCCGCGTGGTTTTTGTAGATAAGTTTGGTTTCAGATGGGGACTGATGACTGAGCAGACTGAACGCTAATTTTATGTGGAAATGAAGTTAATGATAGGTCAAATGAAGGGAGCATACAGATGGATAAGGAATGGTCGCAGCTCAATAAAATGATGCAAGTGCAGATAGGGAAAAAAGAGACATTTGCTATGATGATGGAGACCTTGCTGCATTTGCGGGAAGAATTAAGGAAGCAGATTCTAGAATTCCCAAATACCTTGAGTAAGGAAGAACTTTGTGCAATCTCTTTTATAAATGCAAAGGGATATCATAGCAAATAAGATTCATTAAGATAGGGGGGGGAAATGGTGCAAGTATGCAGGATGATTTTAAAAGTGGTTATGTGGCTTTTGATTATTGGCTTTGGAGCCAACTTAATGATGCAGACAATCAGTTATTCATTTTACAAAAATGCAAAACATATGAAAGAAGTTGCCTATGTGCCGGAGCCTATTCAAATGACAGAGAAGTTATCAGGATATGGTTATCATCTGGATGCAAAAGCTGATGAAGTGATTTTATTCTTTGGAGGCTCTAATTATATTGCATATAACAGTGTGGCAAAGTTTGCAGGAAAATATAACTGCCCATTTATAGCAGTTGATTATTATGGGACGCAGGCAAGCCTAGGAAAGATGAATCTAAAAACAATGCAGCAAAGTACAGCTGATTTTTATGATTGGGCCAAGGCAGAATATCCACAGTGTAAGTTTATTGTTATGGGACATAGCTATGGCACAGGGATGGCAGCATATTTAGCTAGCGTTAGAACCTGTGATAAGCTTATTCTTTTATCAGCTTACCGGGACTTATCTGACTTATACAATAAAATCATACCCATTTTCTGGGGACCTATGAAAATATTTTTATCTAATAATATAAGCTTGAAAAGCTATGCAAAAGCTATAAATTGCCCTGTATACATAATAGGCTCAAAGGCAGATGGAACCTTAGATGCTAAGCTGCAGCAAAAGGTGGCAGACTGTTTTGTCAATACAAACCTAGAGATATTTGAGGATGTAAGTCATGAGAACTATTTAGTGACAGAGAAGATCGTAGATTATATAAATGATATTTTAAGAAATGAAAATTAAGGAGGCAGTTATGCAGAAAGATATTTTTAAAATAGAAGGTATACCCGCTATTTTATGGGGTGATCACTCTGATAAAATTTACTTATATGTTCATGGAAAATGTGGCTGCAAGGAAGAAGCAGAAGGCTTTGCTAACATTGCTTGTGATAAGGGCTGGCAGGTTTTAAGCATAGATTTGCCGGAACATGGAGAAAGAAAACAAGAGCAGAATGGATTTTATCCATGGATAGTAGTTCCGCAGCTGCAAAGCATCATGGCCTATATCAAACAAAGATGGCAGACCGTAAGGCTTATGGCAAGCAGCATAGGTGCCTGGTTTAGTATGCAGGCATATGAGGCAGAAACCTTTGAAAAATGTCTCTTTGTTTCACCTATTTTAGATATGAAGCATCTTATCGAAAATATGATGAGGTGGGCAGCGGTATCAGAAGCTGAGTTAAAAGAAAAGCAAGAAATAAAAACATCGTTTGGAGAAACATTATCTTGTAGGTACTTAACCTATGCAAAAGACCATCCTATAAAGCATTGGAACTCACCAATAGCTATTTTGTATGCAGATAAGGATCACCTTACAGAAAGAAGCATCGTAGATGACTTTTGCCGTACATATAATGTTCAGCTGCAGGTTATGAAAGATGGCGAACATTGGTTCCATACACCAGAGCAAGTGGAAGTACTTAACTGTTGGATCAAGGAACAAGCCTAGTAAAGAGAGTAGGGAAGGTTTAAATGATTTATTTAGAACAATTTAAGTTTCCAAGTGCGGAAGAAGAATATAGCTTCCTAATGGGTGAAAGAAGAACGTGTTATGACTCCTTTTATCCTTTTCAAATATTAGCTAAGAATGAAGTGGGCACTTTAACGTTTGAACCCATTACTATTTTATATGGTGGAAATGGCTCTGGAAAGACGACAGCATTAAATGTAATAGCAGAAAAATTGCAATTAACTCGGGATACCCTTTTTAACAGGACTAACTTTTTTGAGGATTACACAAACCTATGTACCTATAAGTTAAAAGAGGCTGTCACACGTGAGAGCTGCATTATTACAAGTGATGATGTCTTTGATTTTATGCTTAATCTTAGAAATATTAATGAGGGTATTCATGAAAAAAGAGAAGCACTTTTTGAGGAATACTTAGATGCCAAGTATGCTAAATTTCAAATGTCTTCATTAGAAGATTATGAACAGCTTAAAAAGGTCAATATGGCAAGGCGCAAAACACAATCAAAATATGTAAGAAACAATCTAATGGGAAATGTAAGAGAGCATTCCAATGGAGAAAGCGCCTTCATTTATTTTGCAGATAAAATAAAAGATAATGGGCTTTATTTGCTGGATGAACCAGAAAACAGCCTATCTCCAGAAAAGCAGCAAGAATTCCTAAGCTTTTTAGAAGATGGGGCAAGATTCTTTGGCTGCCAATTTATTATCGCTACTCATTCTCCTTTTATTTTATCTTTAAAAGGCGCCAAGATTTATGATTTAGATGAAACGCCAGTCATTATGAAAAGATGGACACAACTGCCTAACGTCCGTGCCTATTATGATTTCTTCAAAAAACATGAACAAGAGTTTAAAGAAAATGAGTAAATGATAAGGAGGTGCAACGTGCTGGAATTTCTTAGAGCAACAGAGACTGACCTTGATGAATATATGAAAGCTAAAATAGATGCCTTTTCTGATGATGTCAATCAATATGGATTTGGACCAAGTGGCTATGATGATATTGAAAAGGAAAGAGAAAATATCATACATTATCCAACTTACAAAATTGTATTAGATGGTGTAATTATAGGCGGCATTACCTGCTGTGACTTAGGTGGTGAAAACTTTTGGCTAGGGGGCATCTATATCGATAAAGCCCATCAAAATATGGGGATAGGCGCAAAAGCCATCACCTTTATAGAAAATGAATTTCCTGGGGCCAAAAGCTGGAGGCTGCATACGCCTTTTAAAAACTATCGAAATCATCATTTTTATGAAAAGATGGGCTATAAGAAAATAGGTGAAACAGCACCCAAGGAAGATAAAGGCGGCTTTTATCTTTTTGAATATGAAAAGATAATACCCCAGCTATAATAATAAATATCTTTTAAATAGGGGGGACCATGAAAGATATAAAGATAGAGACCAAACGCTTGATTTTAAGAAAGTTTGAAAAGCAAGATACTGAAAAATGCTATATGGGTTATGGACGGGATAGAGAATTAGGACGTTATCTGCCCATGTATCCTATGAAAAGCAAAGAGGAGATGGGAGTTCTAATAGATGGTTTTATAAGTGCCTATAAAAATGAAGCATTTATTTGGTTAATTGAAGAAAAAATAAGTAAGCAGCCAATAGGATCTATTTGTGTAGATGTACCCTATAAGGATTTAAATATAGGAGAAATTTCATATCTGCTAGGTACAAAATACCAAAGAAAAGGCTATGCCTTAGAAGCCGTCGATGCTGTTGTTGATTATATGTTAAATGATCAAAAACTATATATGCTAGAAGCCAAATACAAT
Source organism: Cellulosilyticum sp. (assembly GCF_982396655.1). Classification (NCBI taxonomy): domain Bacteria; kingdom Bacillati; phylum Bacillota; class Clostridia; order Lachnospirales; family Cellulosilyticaceae; genus Cellulosilyticum; species Cellulosilyticum sp. The sequence goes on from NZ_CEVXFV010000005.1 coordinate 83,424, forward strand.
AAAGAAAATACTGCTTCAGGCAAATTATTAGCCAAATTAAATTTCGTGCAAGATGGAGAATTAAGAGATAGAAGAGTGAATCTGATGACACATGTTAGATGTAATCTGATTATATGTTCTTTAAAAAAGAACGAGTATAGTTCTAAATTCAAAATGATGGGGGAATACGATGAATATAAAAACACAAAGACTTATAATTCGTGATTTGGAAAGAAAGGATGAAGCTCAATTATATAAAATTGTATGGCAAAAAAATGTTGTAAGATTTATGAAAGATTGGTCTCAGAATAGTCCATCACCGGAATCTTTTCATGGGTATATAGATTGGCATCAAAGTCAGAAAGATTCTACAGATGTTTATGAAAATAAAAGGTACGCTATTGCACTACCTGACAGTGATTTATTAATTGGAGCTGTAGGAATGGGATTGGAGGATACTGTAAATGAAGTTGAAATGGCCTATTTCATCGACGAAGACTATCAAGGTCAAGGCTATGCAACAGAAGCATTAATGGCATTATTTGATTGGTGCATGGCAATTTCTGACCTGCCTTACCTCATACTGACAATAGATATAGCCAATACTGCCTCCTGCAAAGTAGCACAAAAAGCAGGCTTTGAGCTCTTTGAAAAAAGAACCCCAATAAGCCACAAACAACCCAACATGGAAAGCGACAGTTACTTCTACTACCGCAAATATCGCCAATAAAAAAGAAATACGCAAAGATTTTACAAGCAGAAAAAGTTAACTGAATAGGAGTATGGAATTTTCTATTAAATAGGAATAAAGAAAAAAGAGGGGTGACTTCGGAAGTTACATTTGTCCCCTTAAGTAAGTAACATCTGTACAAGCAAAAAAGTTAACTAAATCAGCAGATGAAACTTTCTATTAAATAAGAGAAAAGAAAAAAGATGGGGTGGTCGCTGGCTACATTCGCAGTATTTCGTACAACCTCTTAGCGAAGTATACTAAATGGTTTTTAGGCAATTGTTTGAGCGAAGCGAGTTATTGACGTTCATTTAGTATACGAGCTTAGAGGTTGTTAGAAATACGGAGATAGTAGCTGGCGACCACCCCATCTTTTTTCGGCCCTATTTAATTAGCCTTAAAATTAAATAACTTTTGTTGTCCAATCCTCTACATTCCATACATCAGTTACAAAGCTTTCATAGAAGTATGGTTCGTGACATACAATCACTACAGTTCCTTTGAATTCGCGGATAGCTTTTTCAAGCTCATCTTTAGCTTCTGGGTCTAAGTGATTTGTAGGTTCGTCAAGTACAAGTAAGTTGTGTTCTTCCATAAGAATTTTGCAAAGACGTACTTTAGCATTTTCTCCCCCTGAGAGAACTTTCATTGGACTTGTGATATGGTCTGTTGTAAGACCGCATTTTGCAAGTGCTGTACGTACTTCATTGTTTGCCATAGATGGATAGAGGTTCCAAATATAGTCAAGGGCTACAGTGTTGTTATCGCGGCTATCTTCTTGTTCGAAGTAACCATATTTAACGTTTTCACCGAAGATAACTTTCCCAGAGATAGGTTTAATGACACCCAGTAAGGTTTTAAGTAATGTTGATTTACCTAAACCATTTACCCCACAAATAGCAACTTTTTGATTACGTTCTAATTTGAAGTTGAGTGGCTGAGTAAGTGGTGTATCATAACCGATTACAAGGTCTTCAGCTTCAATTAAGAAACGGCTAGGTGCTTTGTATGGTTTAAAGTTGAAAATTGGTTTTGGCTTTTCATGTTGTTTCTCGATAATTTCCATTTTATCAAGTTGTTTTTGACGGCTTCGTGCCATTCCTGTTGTAGCAACACGCGCTTTATTACGTGCAATGAAGTCTTCAAGTTTCTCAATTTCTTTTTGTTGACGTTCATAAGCCTGTTCTTGTTGACGTTTTTTGAGTTCATAAACACGTTTGAATTCATCATAGCTTCCAACATAACGTGTAAGCTGACAATTTTCTACGTGGTAAATAAGGTTACATACTGAGTTAAGGAATGGAATATCGTGAGATACGAGAATGAAGGCATTTTCGTAGTTTTGTAAGTAACGAGTAAGCCATTCAATATGTTCAACGTCTAAGTAGTTAGTCGGCTCATCCAAGATAAGGATAGTAGGGTTTTCAAGTAAAAGTTTTGTAAGAAGAACTTTAGTTCTTTGACCACCACTAAGTTCATCTACTTTTCTTTCAAGGCCGATATCACCAAGACCAAGTCCTTGTGCAACTTCTTCGATTTTTGCATCTAATGTATAGAAACCACTATGATCTAAGATAGTTTGAATCTCAGCAGCATCTTCCATCATTTTGTTCATTTCATCTTCATCTACTTCAGCAACTTTTTCGTAGATTTCCATCATTTCTTTTTCAAGGTCGAAAAGATGGTTGAAAGCAAGTCTTAAATTATCACGAATTGTTGTACCTGGAGTAAGTGCTGAATGTTGATCAAGATAACCTACTGTCACACGGTTAGACCATTGAACAGTTCCTTCATCTGGCATAAGTTTACCTGTAATAATATTTAAAAAGGTTGATTTACCTTCACCGTTGGCACCAACGAGGGCAACGTGTTCACCTTTTAATAATCTAAATGATACATCTTCTAAAATACTACGTGAGCCGAAGCCATGTGTTACATTTTTTACGTTTAATATGCTCATTTTAATCTCCTTTTATATAAAATCAAACCCAAGTTTAAAGCATATGCAAAGTGATTTGTCATTTGCCGTCTTTAAATTTTGTTAAAGTGGGCATTAAACCGAATACCTTAATATAATAATAGAAAAAGACAAAAAAGTATAGTGTTTATCATTGTCAAATATGCTGAGAAGATACCTTTCAGGAAGTAAAAAATTACCAATAAAGTAAAAACTAGAAATAGGGTATTTAAAAATTGGACAAAATGGAGTACACTTAATAAGTAACCTAAGTTATAAAAATGAGAGAAAGAGAGAATAGCTATGAAAGGAAAAGAACGCGATAAGCAGTTAGCAGAAGGACTTCGAAATGAGTTTATAAAAAGATATGAAAGTCAAAAAGCTTTCAAAGAGTTATTGGATGAAATGGAAGATAACTGTTTAGACAAGATGATCCATTCCTTAAAACAAGAAGCTAAGATAAATATTTTCCGAGATTATAATGCTTTAAAACAAATTGCGAGTGATGTAAAAGAGAATCATACAAAAGAAGTATATGATGAAGTTTGTGCAATGGATGAAGCAAGAACTTGGATTAATGATAATGGTAAATATAAAACACTTGCTTTTGATGCACTTTGTAATGTCTACAAAAGACAAGACGCACTTAAGCCACTTATAGAATTATAAAATGGAGGCAACCTCATAAAAGGTGCCTCCATTTTATTTTGGATTAATAAGGGCAAGTTGTTTTTTTAAGGCTTCGAGAAGCTCAAATGAAATTTGTAAGTTACCATAGCCTGTTCCTATATCTAAGTTAGGTTTATTGTCGCCGTGGAAATCACTGCCTCCTGTTGGGAGCAATTTAAGGTTGGAGCAAACCTGTAAAAGATGTGCTACTTCATCCTTACTGTGAGTTGAGTAAACACATTCTACGCCGTCTAATCCTTTTGATTTTAAATCTTTTAGGATTTGAGTTACTTCACTATTGCTATATCCATAGAGCTTAGGATGAGCAAGCACAGCAAGGCCACCAGCTTGGTGAATCATTTCTATACATTCTATAGCTGTAAAGTGCTCACGAGGAACATAAGCAGGTTTATCTGCCCCGATGTATTTTGCAAAAGCCTCGTCTCTTGTGGCAACATAACCTTTTCTTAAAAGTGCAGCTGCAAAGTGTGCTCTTGTTAAAACGGTGCCAGGATACCATCCTTCTCCTAGGTCTGCAAAGGTAAGAGGCATATTAAGTGCATCTAATTTATCTAGTATGAGGAGATTACGTTTTTTACGGCTTTCTACAAGTCTATCTAATTTTTCTAGAAGTTCTTTTTGTTTATAGTTAATATAGTAGCCGAGTATATGCACTTCCTTGCCAATATAGTCTGCAGAAAATTCAATACCTGGAACAACTGTGAGCCCAATTTCTAATCCTTTTTGGATAGCACAATCAATGCCCATAACTGTATCATGATCTGTTAGAGCGATGGCGCTTAATCCTTTTGATTTTGCGTAAAGTACGACTTCTTCTGGAGAAAGGGTGCCGTCCGAACAATTGGAATGAACATGTAAATCTATTAGCTTCATATTATTTCCTCCTTTATAACAGTATTTTATCATATTTCCTCAAGGGGAGGCATAAAATCTTAATAGTTAGGTGGGGGAAGGAGGGAGAAGGATGGCACAACGTAAATCTAAAAAAGAAGTGGATATGCCTGCCGCAGTCATGACCATGATAAAGGCAAATATTATGGCCTATGTTGTGACGGCTATTTTTGTTTTATTAGGCTCAATTATTCTTACATACACCAATGCCTCACCAAATGTAGAAAGCGTTATTGTTATAATAGGCATTATTGTATCAGCCTTTTTAGCAGGTTATGATACAGCCACAGTAGATACGAGAAATGGATATAAATGGGGTGCTATAGGTGGGTCACTTTATTTTATTATTTTTCTTATCTTAGGTACGCTTATTAACAGGTTAAATAGTGTGGCACCTGGTGTAATATTTCTTTTAGCATTTCTGGTTTTAATCAGTAGTAGTGTAGCTGGAATGGTTTCTGTTAATTACCAAAAGTAGTAAAATTATTTATTTGCAAGATTATATCCATCGGTAAAAACTTTTGTTTTAAAAAGTAATAACCTATGGTATAATAAACAAGATTTGTGATTTGGAAAGGAGATATCATCATGAAACATATTAAAACATTAAACACTAAAAACTTACCAAACAGTGCAAAAAAAGGTGGATGTGGTGAATGTCAAACATCTTGTCAATCAGCATGTAAAACATCTTGTACTGTAGGAAACCAAGCCTGCGAAAAATAATTTTTGCATGAAGCAGTGGCCTTTGGTCGCTGCTTTTATTTTTGAAAGCTTTTATTTTTGAAAAAGGAAGGATAAATAAATGATCCATAAGTTTAGATTCGAAGACTCAAATATTGTCATGGATATCCACAGTGGAAGTATCCATCTTGTAGATGACGTAGCATATGCTATCGTTGAAGATTTAGAAACATTAAGTAAAGATGAAGTAATGACAAAATACAGTGGCCAATTTGATCATGCTGCTTTAGAAGAAGCTATTGATGAGCTCTTAACATTAAAAGAAGAAGAAATGCTTTACACACCAGACCAATATGAAGAAATGGTACCAGCGTTCTTAAAAAGAGAACCAGTTGTTAAGGCACTTTGTCTTCATGTGGCACATGACTGTAACTTAAAATGTAAATACTGCTTCGCTGGAGAAGGAGAGTACCACGGCCACCGTGAACTTATGAGCCTTGAAGTAGGTAAAAAAGCAATCGACTTTATCATTGAAAACTCTAAACACCGTAAAAATATTGAGATTGACTTCTTTGGTGGAGAGCCACTTATGAACTGGCAAATGGTTAAAGATACTGTAGAGTATGCAAGACAAAGAGAAAAAGAGACTGGTAAAAACTTCAGATTTACAATGACAACTAATGGTGTATTATTAAATGATGAGATTATTGACTATCTCAATGAAAACATGCACAATGTTGTACTTAGTTTAGATGGTCGTAAAGAAGTTCACGATCATATGCGTCCAACTGCAAATGGTAAAGGTAGCTACGATGTGATTTTACCTAAGTTCAAAAAGTTAGTTGAAAAACGTGGTAATAAACAATACTACATTCGTGGGACATTTACACATCATAACCTTGACTTTGCAGAAGACGTAAAAGATATGACAGCTCAAGGCTTCAAAGAAGTATCTGTAGAACCAGTAGTTGCACCAAATGAAATGGATTATGCAATTAAACCAGGTGATATTGATACACTTTGCAAGGAATATGAAAAGCTTGCAAAATATATTGTGAAACAAACAAGACAAGGTGATGGCTTTAACTTCTTCCACTTCATGGTTGATTTAGAGGGAGGTCCATGCGTACATAAACGTCTCGCAGGTTGTGGATCAGGAACAGAATATTTAGCAGTAACACCAGAAGGGGATCTTTACCCATGTCACCAATTTGTTGGTATTCCAGAATTTAAAATGGGTGATGTAAATGTAGGTGTTACAAACACTGAAATGCGCTCAAAATTTGAGAAATGTAATGTTTATAGCAAAGATGAATGTAGAAGTTGTTGGGCTAAATTCTTCTGTAGTGGTGGTTGTGCAGCTAACTCGTATAACTTCCATGGTGATATTCATCATGTTTATGAAATCGGCTGTGAGCTTCAGAAGAAACGTTTAGAATGTGCGATTGGGATTAAAGCAGAATTATCTTAAGCTAAAAATGTCACAAAATATTGCATAATGAGGCTTTTTAATTGACTAGAATGTACACAAATTATATAATCAATTTAGTGTAACAAAAGAGGAATTAAGGAGGAAGTGTGATGAAAGGCAATAAGAGAAAAGCAAAAAGTATTTTTGCCTTAATCCTTACTTTAGTTGTCATTGCTATTTTAAGCGTAACGGCTTACTTTGCATGTACAATTGTGAGCAAAGGAGAAAGCACAACAGTTACTGAAAATGTAACTAAAAATGCAGAAGGTACAAATGATCAAACTGGGGCAGATACACAAGAAGATCAAATAGCTGATCAGACAGAACAAAATAAGGAAGAAACAGATACAGAAGCTACAGCTAGTGGCACTGAAGCTGTCACAGAGGAGAATGCAGCAGCTGAGGATACAGCTAGCACTGAGGTAGCTGAAAAAGAATCCCTTATTTCAAAAGTCTTTGGTAATAGACATATCCACCTTGGCCTTGACTTACAAGGCGGGGTTAATATCGTATATGAACCAAAATTAGACCGCAGCCCAACAGAAGATGAAATGGCGGCAGCAAAATTAATGATTCAAAAAAGATTAGATGCAAAAGGTTACACAGAAGCGGAAGCATCTATCGAAGGAACAAATCGTATCCGTGTTGAAATTCCAGGTGTAGACGATCCACAAAAAGCAATCGATGAAATCGGTGCGGCTGGTATGCTTAGATTTTTAGACCAAGAAGGTAATGAAATCTTAGATGGTAGTAAAATTGCTAGTGCCAGTGCACAATACTACACTGAAAATGGTACAAATAAATATGGTGTAAGCGTTCAGATGAATGAAGAGGGTACAGAAATCTTCAAAGATTTCACTACAAATCATCAAGGTGAAATGATGCTTATCATGTTAGATAATACAGTGTTGTCATATCCAACAATTCAAGCTGTTATCAGTGATGGAAAAGGTATGATTAGTGGGACATTTACAGCTGAAGAAGCAAAAGACTTAGCTGATGGGATTAATGCTGGTTCTCTTCCATTTGCACTTGATGCCGTTACATCAACAGGTATCGGAGCAAAACTTGGACTTGATGCCCTTAATACAAGTTTAATGGCTGGTGCAATTGGTCTTATCCTTATCATGATCTTTATGATTGCTATGTACAGACTTTGTGGTGTAGCAGCAGATATTGCCCTTACACTTTATATAGCACTTGTTGTATTAGTACTTAGCTTTATGAATGCAACACTTACATTACCAGGTATTGCAGGCTTACTTCTTTCAGTAGGTATGGCAGTAGATGCCAACGTTATTATTTTCGTACGTATTAAAGAAGAAATGGCTTCTGGTAAAACAGTACGTTCAGCAGTAGACGCTGGATTTAGTAAAGCATTTAGTGCGATTTTAGATGGTAACATCACAACACTTATTGCTTCTGGTGTACTTTATATATTTGGGACAGGCCTTATTAAGAGCTTTGCCACAACACTTGGTATAGGTATTATCATTTCTATGTTCACAGCGCTTGTTATTACAAGATTCATCTTAAAATGCTTCGTGGGCATGGATATTAGAAAACCATCTTTATATGCCAAAGTTAAAAAACAAAGTGAGGAGGCCTAGTTATGAAATTTATTGAAAATAGAAAGAAATTCTATGCATTATCATTAATAGTAATTATAATAGGACTTCTTGCAATGGGGATTAATGGTGCCAAGGGTAAAGGCTTCTTTGAAAAAGATATTGAATTTACAGGTGGTTCATATATCCAATTTGACATGGAGCAGCCGCTTACAAATGAACTCAAAACAGAACTTGCAAAAATTACAACTGAAGTAACAGGAGATGCTAATTCACGTATTACATCTGCTGACAAAACGGGCGTAATCATTACAATGCAAAGAACTGAAAATGCAAAGAGAATTGAACTTTATAATACTATTAAAGAAAAGTATAATTTAACAGCAGATATTCCACTTGCTCATGAAGACTTCTCACCAACTATTAGTGATGAAATCAAATGGGGAGCTGTTAAAGCTGTTGTGGTAGGTGTAATCTTAATCTTAATTTACATTACATTTAGATTTAAAGATTATAAATTTGGTGTAAGTGCTGTTATGGCATTAGTACATGACGTACTCATAATGCTAACAGTATATGCATTATTCCGTATCCCACTTAACAACTCTTTCATTGCAGCGATGCTTACAATTGTAGGTTACTCAATTAATGATACAATTATCGTATTTGACCGTATTCGTGAGAATAAAATACGTAAAGGTTACAAAGAGCATCAAGCTGTACCAGAAGAAATTGTTAATAGCAGTATTAACCAAACTTTAGGTCGTTCAATCTGTACATCTATTACAACACTTGTAATGGTTGTATTACTCTACATTTTAGGAACAGATTCAGTAAAAGAATTTGCACTTCCTCTTATTGTAGGTGTTGTAGCAGGTACGTATTCTTCAATCTTCGTTGCCAGTCCATTATGGTTTGACTTAAGTCGTCTTGGTAAAGGTAAAAAGAAAGAAGCTAAATAGTTATTAAAAAAGGTGGTGGCATGAAAGTGCTACCACCTTTTTGCTTGAACAGTCAGCTAACGTTTTAAGAGATGATAGTATTTTATTAAAATATTTAAATTCATAAAATTAATTTTAAAAAATAATATATTTTCAGTTGACAACTAGGGGGGAAGTCAGTATAATTATTCTTGTGGTTGAGGCGAACAAGCTTCTAACACATAAGATTTGGGCCATTAGCTTAGTTGGTAGAGCATCAGTCTCTTAATCTGAGGGTCCTGGGTTCGAGTCCCAGATGGCTCATTGATTTTATAAGATAGAAGGGCATCAAGTTTCTTGTTAGAAGCTTGATGCTCTTTTTGCATTGTGTGGACTTGATATAAAGTATAAAATGATTATAATAATTAAAAAGTAATCGTAAGGAAGGTGGAAAATGATGCGAATGATAGGGGCACCTCAAAATAAGATAGGACGCTTAGAGAAGGAAATTAGAGTCTATGACTTATTAGAGAGGCTTGATATACCATTTGAGAGGATAGACCATGAGCCGCTGATGACTATGGCACAATGCAATGTGGTAGATGAAGCACTAGAGGCTATTGTGTGTAAAAATTTATTTTTATGTAATAGCAAAAAAGATCAATATTATTTACTGATGGTTGTGGGTGATAAAAAATTTAGAAGTAGACAAGTTGCTGATCAGATAAAAAGCTCCAGGCTATCATTTGCAGGTGCACAAGAGATGGAAGCTTATTTAGATATTACCCCAGGAGCAGTAAGTGTGATGGGGCTTATGAATGATACATCAAATAAGGTACAGCTATTAATTGATGAAGATTTAGTAAGATATGAATATATGGGATGTCATCCTTGTGTCAATACTTCTAGTTTAAGGATTAAAACAAGAGATGTGTTAGAAAGATTTTTAAAAGCGGTAAATCATATGCCTATATTTGTACACCTAGAAGATTAGAAAATAATAAAGAGGAGATGTATTGAGCATCTCCTCTTTATTATTTATTAACATAAGGGATTAATAGGGCTATAACTCATGCGAACATTAATATTTTGATTGTAATTACCAAAGCCTTTGCCAAAAATGGTAAGTCCGCCAATATGTTTGGCAGTATCAGGAATAGCTAGTTTAAGCTTCATTTTACTTTTATAATCTAAGTTTAATGTTTCAATAGTGACATTGGAGAGACGAAGGCCATCAATGAAAGTGCCCTCTTTATTAATGAGCAGATTCTTCAAAAGACCATATTGATTCCATCCTATAGGCCACCAAGGCGGTGTAAAGAGTCCTTTTACTTCGCCAAAATCGCCAGGACTTGTCCAAGTGCCTAGAAAAATATCATTTAAATAAAAGTAAATATCAGAGGGCCAAACATCATTAAAACCAGGTGCTTCAGAAGAAAGTTCAGCTGAAATAGAGAGGCTATCAATTTTTTGATAGGCAGGAATAAGGTTAGGAATAATGTATTCCACATAGCCTTTTGTAAACCATAAAATATCAGCCTCATAATGCTGAGGATGGGCGAAGTAACGAATATCGTCGACTTCACCAATCAGATGATCGGCTGTGGCAAGGCCGCAAGTAGGTACAAGATTAAAGTCGCTATATTGACCTACTTTAAGTGAAGTTTCGAAAATATTAGTAGGGCTAGGATCAGGAAAGAAATCAACAAGGAGTTTGTCTAAGCAGACTGTATAGTTTTTTTGATTGCCATGACCGAAAAGATCATTAGAAATAGCTATGAGACCCGTATCTTCTAATTTCTTGATATGTGCTGTAAGAGCACCATTTGTGATATTTAATTGACTGGCTATTTCATTCATATTAATGTCTGGATTATTATGTAAGATTTTTAGGATTTCAACACGTACTTCGGAGCCTAGGGCTTTAAAAACATCAATACCTTCTTCAAGTGAATGGATGTGTTTCATGAGTACCTCCTACAAGGGTTTTATTTAAATATTATAGATAAATAAAAAAATTTAGTCAAACAAAATGAGTGATTGGTAATAGATATTTTAAAGCTTTAAAAAGTAGGTTAGGGAAGGTAAGTTAAGGAATGAAAAAGCAGGTGATGCGAAACTATTTATAGTTTCACGCCACCTCCTTGTCACTTTTTAAAAGTAACTTATTAACTAAGCTAATGATTTTAAATAATTATTAATTTGCTCAATAAGTGCATCTACATTAATACCATGTACCGCACAAGCATCTTCTAATGATTCCATTTGAGAAGATGGGCAACCGAGGCAGTGCATACCTGATTGCATTAAGATTGGTGCAATACCTTTATCGATTTGTATAATTTGTCCAATAATCATATCTTTAGTTACTTGTGTCATTTGTATTCTCCTTTAAAATTATAATGATATTAAGAGAAAATCTTAATAATGTATTCATTTAACATTTAAGCATAAATTATTCATCGCGTAATGCATATAGATTTCAAATTTATAAAATTTGGTTACTCATAGTTTTAGTAATGTGAAATCATTTTATATATTTTATAACTGTAATTTATAGTATAACAAGAAGAATGCCAAAATGTAGTAGCTATAGCTACAAAAGTAATTTTGAGATTAGTAATATTTTTATGTCTTTTCATTCATACTAGCAGAGGAAAGGTTTGTACAGGTAGGAGGAAATTAAATGAAGAGGCAAATTGCATTGATCTTAAGTTTGCTTATGGTATTAGGTGGAAGTGCACCATATGCTATGGGAAATATAAAAAAAGTTGAAGAAGGAGATGTTATTGTTAAGTATCTAGGAAATATGCCGCCTAAAATTCACTTAAAAAATGCAGTGTGTAACGGCACATATACCTTTGAAAATAATACAGAAGGTATTTATAGTTTAGCACATTATACTTCGAAGGCGTGTAGTACAAAGGAGCTTATTAATGCTTTTAATAAGTTGGAAGGGGTAATTTATGCAGAAGCCAATAGTAGTTGTCATGTAGCGGCTTTACCTAATGATCCATATGCACCTAATCAGTGGTATTTAAGTAATCAGGAAATTGATTATGAAAGAAGTTCACAAGTTGATATAGGTATAGAAAGTCTATGGGCAAAGGGAGATGAATTGGAGGAGAATGTAGTAGCTATTATTGATACTGGTGTGGATTACACGCATCCAGATCTTATAGATAATATATGGGATAATACAACCACATTGCCAGGAAAGCATGGCTATAACTTTATAGATCAGAATGATGATCCTATGGATAATATAGGACATGGAACACATTGTGCAGGAATTATTGCAGCCAAAGCAAATAATGAGCTAGGAATTACAGGAGTAAGTCGTCGTACAAAGATTATGGCACTTAAATATATGGATGAAACGGGTAATGGTATGATGAGTCAAGCTATTGCTGCGTATGAATATATAATAGAAGCACAAAAACAAGGCGTGAATGTAGTTGCCATCAGTAATTCGTGGGAAAATACAGATAACCCAAAAGCATTAGAAGATATCATTAGGTCGGCTGGAGAAAAAGGAATTATTTCTGTATGTGCAGCTGGTAATTCGGGTGCTAATCTGGACATAGAAAAAACATTTCCAGCAGGTTATAATTCACCATATACAATCGTTGTAGCAGCTTCCACACCAGATGATCAGCTAGCGAGTTTTTCTTGTTATGGTAAAGATACAGTGGATGTAGCAGCGCCAGGAACATCAATGCTTTCTTGCTATAATCGCGAGGCGTATATTCCGACGTTATCTAATGATAATACGATACTATTAAATTTTGAAGATAACATTATAGGGTTCCTGGGCAATAATATTAGTATTACTGACCAAGTGGCATTTGAAGGGACACATGCGCTGGCGTGGCAACTTACCCCTTCACCTATGGAAGAGATGTATATTGAAGGGGATACAAATATAAAATATGTCAATGAGATAACATTAGACATTCCTGAAGCCGCAGAAAATTTATATTTAGGATTAAACTTTTGGAGTCAATGTCCAATAAGGAATGAAGGCATGCCACCTATATGTTATGTGGAAGCTTATCAAAACAATATGTGGATGAATATTGGGCGTTTAAATATTGAAAGTATTAACTTCTGGAATAGCAATTTCTTTGAAATAAGTCCTGGGACAACTAAATTACGCTTAATTTGTACAGGAATAGCTGAAGGGAGCACACTTTATTTAGATGATGTAGGAGTCGGTAAAACAACAGGTAAATATTTTTATCTTCAAGGGACATCTACGGCAGCACCTGTAGTAACTGGTGAAGTAGCTATGCTTAAGCGTCTTTTTCCAAACGAAGATACAACGAAAATACGTGCTAGAGTTGTAGGTGGCGTTGATCATACTATGCCAGGAATGGTTGCCTCAGATGGGAGAATTAATGTGAAGCGTGCGGTGGAAAATCCATATGCTGTCATGAATGAATTGATACAAGGTGACAATGGGAATATAAAGATTAAGGGGCAGTTCTTTGGCATAAATCCAGGTGTACTTACATTGAATGGTCAGCAGCTAGAAGTAACCGCTTGGACAGATACAGAAATTACAGCTAAATATACAGGTGGGTTTGATGGATATGGGGAGTTTGCATTAACACGTGGAGATGGTGAGACAAGTACACAGCTTCTGATTATAAATAATAAAGCTTATAACTGGACACATCATGCACCTATGCCATTGACCCTTAAAAATGCAGTGGCAGTAGCTTATGGCGATATGATTTATGTTATGGGTGGTACCTTAGAAGATAATGAACCAAGCCAAGCATTGCTAGCTTATAATATCAAGGAAGATTATTGGAGTCGGCTTACAGATTTGCCAGCAACGGATAATATTGCAAGTTATGCTTCTGGTAGTGGAGCAGCTGGGCTAAAGGATAAGATTTTGTTTGTAACATTTGATTCTAAGTATAACAAAAATGACTATTACGTCTATAGTATCAAAGAAGATGTATGGGAAAAACAAGAGTATGAAGTTGTACCAGAACCACGTGAATATGCGGCAGTGGTGGCTTATGATAATGAGGTATATATGGTTGGCGGCATTCCAAGAGGAGATTATACCGGACAAGAGGCACTTAGTCAGGATATTTGGAAGTTAAGTAAGGATAAGAAATGGGAGAAGGTAGTCTCCCTTAATGAAGGACGTTATGCACCTATTGTGGCTGTCGTAGAGGATAAGATGGTTATTACAGGAGGGCGCATGGATAATGGAAGTGCTGTGGTAAGCACTGAAATCTATGATGGTAAGCAGATAGAGCGAGGAACGGATTTACCATATGCAGGACTTGATAGGCAAAATACAGTATTTGGTGGTGGAAAGAAACTTTATGTTATGACAGATGGCATTTCTTTCGAAAGTTCAGGTCTAATATATGCGTTAGATACAGCAACTTGGGAAAATAGTTCGTATCGCTTAGGGCATAAACGCATTGAAGGAGTTGCCAGTGCAGCAAGTAATGATAATCTTTATGGTATAGGTGGTACAGCAGATTACCGTTTCATGAATAGTGTAGAAAGTATTGCTATTGAAGGAAATTTGCCTGAAACTATAGGAACTACAAATTATAGGCCTTATATTATAGGGGGAGGGATTATAATTGTAGTTATTGTTTTGATTATACTAATTGTTCTATGGCTTAAGAAAAGACGAAAACCAAAGAAAATGTATATTCGTTAATAGGTGAAGTAACATGTGCGAGCTTTATGAGGTCGTAAAGGATAAGTAAATATTAAAAGAGGTAGTATGCACCCTAATAATAGTGTTATATACTACCTCTTTTACATAGAAAATTAATATCTAGAAGTTTTAATTGTTTATTATGTTTTAGTATGTGAAATGATTAAGAGAAAGGACTAATATCAAGAATTAGCAATTAGCTTTTTGCTAAATTCATCAAGGTCTTCTTTGTAGTCGTTCGTTAACTGATCAGATAGGGCACATAGTAAATTTATGTCATTAGGCTTTGCTGCATCGAGAGGAAGATCAGGATAACCAAGGTTAGTGAAATTAGTTTGAATACGTAGATAGTTTTCAGAGGCGGCTCTTTCGTCAAATAAGACTTTCATTTTATGATGGACGATTTCAGCATTACTACTCAATAATATATCTAGAAGTGGGAAAGCCCATTGGCTGACACCACCATATCTTAAAGTACGTGTATTAAAAGTTTTAAGTGGTGAACCTGTTCCTAGAGAGAGTATAAGTGTTTCTTGAGGGGAAATAGCTGAGTTATTGACTTTATGAGCTTCTATATAGGCACATAATGTAGGGTTATTGGCAAAAACACCGCCATCCACAAGGGTAAAAGGTGTGTTTTCGCAAGAGGTAATTTCGGCAACAGGAAAGTACGAGGGAGCAGCAGTAGTAGCACGAACGATGTGACGCACAAAGAAATCTTCCTTATGCTGCTGAGTGGGGTCTGTTTGATTAAAGAAAATAGCTTTATTATTTTTGATGTCAAAACTAGGAATAAGGCAAGGCTTTAAAAGTTCACTAAGGCGTAAACTTCCAAAGAACTTTTGAAGGAGTTCGTCAAGCGTTGTAGCTGGATATCTTGCACCTAAAAAACCATTAAGGCTTTTTATAACATGCCAAAGGCTTTTGTGGAAAATAAGGCTACCATTTTCCTTGTAGAAATTAAGTGCTTCTGCGGCACTGTAGCGTGGCTGATGCGTCTCATCAGGTGTTAAATAAAGTGCGGCTAATATACCACCAGTACTTGTACCTGCAATGAGATCAAAGTAATCCGCAAGTCTAGCATTTTTGTTACCACTGTTTTTTTGAAGACATGATTCTAAGTAAGTAAGGAGTGTGGCAGGGATAATACCGCGAATGCCACCACCGTCAATGGATAAGATACGAAATAAAGACATAATCGTCACTTCCTTAATGAGCTGTTTTTAGATATTAAAAGAGCTCGTACTATATTATATGTAATATATGTGTAAATGGATATAGATTTCACATTTATAAATTTTAGTTATTCATGATTTTTAGTCATGTGAAATCATTGAGAGAAACCAATTTATGTACATGTATATTTCAAGTTTTTAGTTGTTTTCTCTATATAGATTTCACATTTATAAAATTGAGTTATTCATAGTTTTTAGTTGGTTTCTCTATAATGATTGTCTATAAAAGTATATTCAAGATACAAAGTAATTAGAATAAAGGAACAAATTACCTATATAAATAGAGGTTGCATACCGGTTAAAAATCATATAGTATAAAAAAGATATTTGTAAAATTTGTTAGTTTACGAAGGACGAAACAAGTCTATATTAAAGATAATGAATGAAATAAAGGAGTAAAGAAATGTTACATGCATTTTCAAGAACAGAGATGCTTATTGGAACAGAAGGTCTTAATAAGTTAAAATCAAGTACAGTTGCGGTATTTGGCGTAGGTGGTGTAGGTTCTTATACAGTAGAAGCCTTAGCGAGAGCTGGCGTAGGTAAGATTGTTTTAATTGATCATGATACGGTATGTGTAAGCAATATCAATCGTCAAATTCATGCGACATCAAAAACAGTGGGACAATCTAAAGCAGCGCTTATGAAAGCTAGAGTTTTAGAGATAAATCCAGAGGCAGAAGTCATTGCATATGAAGAGATGTATACAGCCGAGACAGCTGAACATCTTTTAAGTCCAGAGTATGATTATGTTGTGGATGCTATTGATATGGTAACATCTAAAATTGACCTTATCGTAAGATGTAAGGCAATGAATATTCCAATCATCAGTGCCATGGGAGCAGCTAATAAATTAGATCCAACTAAACTTGTTGTAACAGATATTTATAAAACAAAAGTATGTCCACTTGCTAAAGTAATGCGTAAAGAACTTAAAGCAAGAAATGTAAAAAAATTAAAGGTAGTGTACTCTACAGAAACACCTATTAAACCAGACCAAAGTTTAAAACATGGCGGTGCAGGTGCGGGAAGAAGACAAACACCAGGTTCTATGTGTTTTGTAACATCTGTTTCAGGGCTTATTATTGCAGGAGAAGTTGTACGCTCACTTCTTGGCTATCAGCCGATGTAACAAGCTAAGTGAAAAAATTTACTTAGGGGTAGACAAAAAGGTGTATAGCTTTTGCCTGAAAGCTTATACACCTTTTTATTGTAAATCTAATTTTCAGCGTGGTTCTATTGTACACGTGATGTAAAAACGATTAACGATTTAATCGCTTGTTGATATCCGCTTGACGATCATTTGAAAACTTAAGGAAATCTTTCATTAAGCTTTCGAAATCTTCAGTAGGGGCTTCTTTTTTCTGAGGTCTAGAGTTGTTTCTAGGCTTTTCTTGTGTTTCTTTGATAGAAAGAGAAATTTTACCTTTTTCACTATCTATAGAGAGAATTTTCACTTTAACTTGATCGCCCACTTTAATAGCTTCATTAATATCTGCTAAATAACCATGAGTAATATGAGATATGTGAACGAGCCCTTGAGTTGTTCCATCAAGTGAAACAAAGGCACCAAAAGGTTTAACTCCCGTTACTGTTCCTTCAATAATTTGGCCTACTTGAAATTTTTCCGACATGACAACACTCCTATTAATATAAATAACGACTACATTATATCATAATTAAAACAAAACTGTATAGCTATTTAAAAAAATATTTTACCAAATATAAAGAAAATAATCCATGAAAATAAGACATTTTTTGAGAAAAAACTTCATCAAGGCGTTTACTAATATTAGGGGGTTATGATATAATGTAGTTTGCCATAAAAATGATAATAAAGATATGTTAAAAATGCCAATATCGGCAAATATTAATAATAATAGTGCTAAAAATAATCTGATTAAAAAAGCATAGTTATTATTAGAGTAAGTTAATTTAATGATAACAAACTGAGGAGGAAATGTAATGAATTTATATTCTCTTATTCGTGATGTAGAAAATTTCCCAAAAGAAGGAATTCTTTTTAAAGATATTACAACATTACTTCAAAATGGTGAAGGATTAGTAGAATCTATTGACCAAATTTGTGAAAAATTAGAAGGTGTAGAGTTTGACACAGTAGTAGGACCAGAATCAAGAGGTTTCATCTTCGGTGTACCTACAGCTTATAAAATGAAAAAAGGTTTCGTACCTGTTAGAAAACCAGGTAAATTACCATATAAATGTATTTCTAAAACATACGATTTAGAATATGGTACATCTACAATTGAAATGCACATTGATGCCATTCAAAAAGGACAAAAAGTTGTTATCGTAGATGACCTTTTAGCAACAGGTGGTACAACTAAAGCGATGATCGATCTTATCGAAGAACTTGGCGGAGAAGTTGTAAAAATCGTATTCCTTATTGAACTTGAAGATTTAAAAGGTAGAGATTTAATTTCTGGTTATAACGTAGAGTCAATTTTAAAATACTAATCTTTTAATATGATTTCATATCACTCAGACATGATGATGACGTTATAACAGAGATATGAAATATATATTAAAGCTATATAAGAGCAAAAATAAGCAAAGCCTTAGCTTTGCTTATTTTTTAAAAATATGGCATAGTCATATTTTTTTAAGTGGACATAGGGCCACTTTCTTTGTATAAAGGTATATTTTACTACTTATTAGGCATAATTAATATATAAACTTAAGAGAATAAAATCATTGCGAAAAAAGATGGATTGTATAAACTCATGTAGGTTATCAGAAGTTTATGGATATTGGCATTGAATTTTGAAGATAAACTGTCTATAATATAAACTATTAAAAAAAAATAATAATATAGTTATCAAAGAAACGATACGATCACGGGTAATTATATTGTTTGGACTATTACATAAGGGGGGATTAAGATGCCGGATGAGATTTATGAAAAGTTAATAAAAAGAATACGTTCGTATCACCCTTCTGACAATTTACAAATGGTAGAAGATGCGTATCAGCTTGCTAAAAAAGCACATGGTGAACAACTTAGAAAGTCAGGGGAGCCTTATATTATTCATCCACTGGCTGTTGCCTATACACTAGCAGATTTAGAATTGGATATTGAATCCATTGTTGCTGGGATTTTACATGATGTGGTAGAGGATACAGACTATACATTAGAAGATATTGAACGTTTATTTAATAAGGAAGTTGCACTTTTAGTAGATGGTGTTACAAAGCTTACTAAAATGCAGTTTACAACACAAAACAAAGAACTTCAAAAAGAAGAAATGCAAGCAGAGAACTATCGTAAAATGTTCCTTGCTATGGCACAAGATATTCGCGTGGTTATTATTAAACTTGCAGACCGCCTTCATAACATGCAAACACTTAAGTTCATGACACCTGCTAAGCAAAAAGAAAAAGCAGAAGAAACGCTTAACATTTATGCACCTATTGCACATAGACTTGGTATTTGTAAAATTAAAGCAGAACTTGAAGATTTATCACTTCGCTATATTGAACCAGAGGTTTATTATGATTTAGCACGTCAGATTGCAAGTAAACGTATGGAACGTATTGCTTATATTGAAGAGATTGTAAGCCAAATCAAAGCCAAAGTTGCGGAAGCTGGCATTGATGCGGTCATTGAAGGAAGACCAAAACACTTCTTTAGTATTTATAAGAAGATTGTTAATAAGCATAAGACACTTGATCAAATCTATGACTTGTTTGCAGTACGCGCAATTGTAAAATCAGTTAAGGACTGTTATGGCGTACTTGGTGTTATTCATGAGATGTATACACCTATTCCAGGAAGATTTAAAGATTATATTGCAATGCCTAAACCAAATATGTATCGTTCATTACACACCACACTGATGGGGGCAGAAGGTACACCTTTTGAAATGCAAATCCGTACAGAGGAAATGCATCGTACAGCAGAATATGGTATTGCAGCGCACTGGAAGTATAAAGAGGGCCGCACAGATGGCACAATTCGTGATAAATCAGAGGAAAAGCTTACATGGCTTCGTGAGATTCTTGAATGGCAACGTGATATGAGCGATAACCGTGAGTTTATGAATGCACTCAAAGGTGACCTTGATATTTATACAGATCAAGTTTATGTATTTACACCAAAAGGTGAGCTTAAAACACTGCCAACAGGTTCAACACCTATTGACTTTGCTTACAGCATTCATAGTGGTGTAGGTGATCATATGATTGGCGCCAAAGTAAATGGTAAAATCGTTACCTTTGATTATGTTATTAAAAATGGTGACCGTATTGAAATTTTAACGGCTCAAAATGCAAAAGGCCCAAGTCGTGATTGGCTTAATATTGTTAAAAGTACACAGGCGCGTACAAAGATTAATCAGTGGTTCCGTAAACAATACAAAGATGAAGATATTGTTAAAGGTAAAGAACTTCTTGAAATTGCTGCCAAACAACGTGGCTACAATCTTTCTTATTTAACAGATCATGCTGTTGTAGAAACGATTTATCGTAGATATGGTATGAAGTCATGGGATGCGATTTGTGCAGCTATTGGCTATGGCAATATGAAAGAACGTCAAATCATTCAAAAGCTTATTGATGAAACGTTAAAGGTGAAGAAGGAATTACCAACGCCTCAGCAAGCGATACCAAACTATAATGCTGAAGGAGAAACCAGTGTACCTCGTAATAAAAAACACTCTAGTGGTATTATTGTAAAAGGAGTAGGGGATATTGCAGTTAGATTTTCTAAGTGCTGTGGGCCACTTCCAGGTGATGATATTATTGGTTATATTACGAGAGGACGTGGTGTATCTATTCACCGCAAGGATTGTACAAATATTATCAATATGCCAGCGGATGAAAAAGAACGCCTTATTGAGGCAAGTTGGCTTGAAGAAAAACAAGCAGTGGAAAAACGTACGTATGTAACAGAAATCCAAATTACTTGTCTTGATCGCATGGGTATCATTGTTGATGTATCTAAGATTTTAACAGATATGAAGCTACCTGTTAAATCATTTAATGCAAAAACAACAAAGAGTAATGCAATATTTAATGTAAAAATAGAGATTTCAGATATTTACCAACTAGAAGAACTTACACGTAAAATATTACAAGTACGTGATGTACTTGAAATTATGCGTGTGTCTTCTTAAAAGTGGAGGGAAAATCATGCGTGCAGTAGTACAGCGTGTTTCTAGTGCATCAGTGGTTGTAGAAGAGCGATGCATTGGAAAGATTGAAGAGGGGCTTTTGGTGCTTGTAGGCATTAAAGCGGATGATACAGAAAAAGATATGGACTATATCATTAATAAAGTGACAGGACTACGCATATTTAGTGATGCAGAAGGTAAGATGAACTTATCTGTAAAGGATATTGGCGGTAAAATACTAATCGTACCAAACTTCACTTTGTATGGTAACTGTACAAAAGGTATGCGACCTAGCTTTGTTGCATCAGGAAGCGTCAGTGAGGCAGAGAAAAAGTATAATCGCTTTATTGAAAAGCTAGAAAGCATGGAAGTACCTTTTGAAACTGGACAGTTTCAGGCTGATATGAAAGTAAGTCTTTTAAATGATGGGCCAGTAACTTTGTTGTTAGATAGTAGTAAGATTATATAAATTTATAGAAGAAAGATGCTAGATTAAAGGTGAATCATCATTTTTAGTTTAAGCATCTTTCTTTTTGTAAAAAATAAGACTAGGGAGTTTATGTAGAAAAAAACAAAAACGCATAGTATAATAAATTGATATTATAAGACGAATGGAGGACTTAGAATGATTGCAAATATGACAGTGGGTATGTTACAAGAACACACATACTTTTTTATAGATGATACAACAAAGCATGGCTTTATAATTGACCCAGGTGCAGAAGGCGAACGCATTTTAAAATATATTCAGCAAGAAGGCATTGTGATTGAAAAGATTTTGCTTACACATGGGCATTTTGATCATGTATCGGCTGTTACTTTTTTAAAGAATGCATTGAATGTACCAGTTGTTATTCATACAGAAGGGAAAAAATATCTTGAGGATGCTAATTGGAACCTATCTGGTCTCTACATGCATCCATTTACATTAGAAGCAGATGCGTATGTAAATGAAGGTGATGAGATTGTACTTGAGGCAAATCCCGAGATGAAACTTCGTGTTATTTATGTACCAGGACATACATTAGATGGCGTAGCTTATTATGCAGAAAAAGAAGAAGTTGCTTTTGTGGGGGATATTATTTTCCAAGGTGCAGTAGGGAGAAGTGACAATTTAGGTGGCAATGGCGCACTATTACTTCAAGGGATTCGTGAGAAAATCTTTACATTACCAGAGGAAACTTTAATTTGCCCGGGTCATGGGGATACAACAACTGTTAAAATTGAAAAAGCTACAAACCCTTATTTTAACTATGAATTTTAAAATACGATAGAAAAAGAGAGTGAAAAAGTGATTGAATTAAAATGTATAGGACATTCAGCAGAATATGAAATTACCAATGTCATTAACTTATTTGAACCGTATATTACTAAAGATTATGTTTTAGAAGTAACTTTTGAATCACCATTAGCATCAGCTAAGTTACTAGAGGGAACTCAGGTGATTACAGAAGCGACTTTTGAAATGCCTATAAGTGATGATGCGCTTAAAAACAAGAAACAGATGAAGCAAGCACTTAAAAAAGCAGTATATACTGTTTTAAGTGAAGTATCAGGTAGAAAAATGCCATGGGGGAGTTTAACAGGTATTAGACCTACCAAACTTGTACATGAACAGTTTAAACATCATCTTAGTGATGCAGAAATTGCAAAACATATGCAAGAAGAATATTTTGTAAGCCCAAGTAAATGTGAGATGATGATTAAGGTTGCTAAAGCAGAACGTGAAATTTTAGCAAAGAATAAACCAGATGAAATTAGCTTATATATAGGGATTCCATTTTGTCCAACACGCTGTGTTTACTGCTCATTTACAGCATACTCTTTAAAAACAAAGGGTAATTTAGTAGATGCGTATTTAGAGGCACTTTGTAAAGAAATCACAGCAGTTGCTAATATGAAGAAAGATGCTAAGATCCGCAGTCTTTATATTGGTGGAGGTACACCTACAAGTTTAAATGAAGTGCAGCTAGAACGTCTTTTAGAGCATGTGGCAAAAAGCTTTGATTTATCGCAAATTGATGAATATACTATTGAAGCAGGTAGACCGGATACAATTACAAAAGATAAATTGCGTATTATGAAAGAACAAGGTGTAGGACGTATTTCTATTAATCCACAAAGTATGCGTCAAAAAACATTAGATGCAATTGGAAGAGCGCATAGTACAGAAGATATTAAGCGTGTATTCCATGAGGCTAGAGAACTTGGACATACTGAGATTAATATGGATATGATATTAGGCCTTCCAGGAGAAACGGTAGAAGATGTAGCATATACTTTAGAAGAACTTGGAAAGCTAGGTCCAGAAAATATTACAGTGCATACTATGGCAATTAAACGTGCGTCTAGGTTAAAAGAAGAACTACGAGAAGGGGAAGGCAATATTGTTTTAACCCAAGGTGAAGTTATTCAGGAGATGTTAAGCTTATGTGAAGAAAAAATGGCACAGTTAGGACTTGAACCCTATTATATGTATCGTCAAAAAAATATGCTTGGGAACTTTGAAAATGTAGGCTATGCCGTACCAGGTACTGAATGTGTGTATAATATTGAAATTATGGAAGAAAAGCAAAGCATCATTGCGCTTGGTGCAGGTGCGATTACAAAACTTGTTTATAGCGATCTTGCACGTATTGAACGTGTAGCAAATGTAAAAAGTTTAGAAGATTATATTAATCGTATTGATGAGATGATTGAACGTAAACGTGTAGGATTTTATAATCAAGAAAATAATATATAAGTTAAAAAGTAAAGTGAGCAGATAAGCATCTTTAGAAAATGATTTTTGAGGGAATGCGTTGTCATCAGATAAGATGATAACCATTCCCTTTTTTGTAGCATAGAAAAGTTGGATTTTTAGCACACATATATCCAAACTTAGAATGTGAGCTGATAACGTAGTGTTAGCTGCTTTATTTTGAGGAATGAGAGGGGTTAGGGGAAGGCAAGTGTGATGAGGTGGGTTTAATAGGAATAATTCAGAAATAAAGGGTAAAACTATAAATAATTAATAAAATATATTTGGGAGGTATGATGATGAAGAAAAAGGTGTTTATCATAACACTTATAGGCTTAGCACTTATAAGTGGATGTCTCACATATGTCTGCTTAGGAATGAGTCATAAGAATGAGTATAAGAATGGTGTATTTGTTGAGAGGGGAAACAGTTATGGATATGCAAAAACATACTGTGTATGTAAGAGCTTATAAGCGTACCACCATTGAAGCTAAAAAGCAGGTGAAAATAGGTGATATTGCAGATATAGCCGCACCACCTACAGTAAAGGGTGTTGTAGATAATATGCAGATTTATGCAATTCCGGAGACGCATAAAAAAGGAAAATTTGTTATTACTATTATTGATATTGTAAATAAGATTTGGAGTCAGTATCCCAATGCAGATGTACAAAGTGTGGGAGATCCAGATGTTGTGATTGAATATCATCCTAAAATAAGTAAGCAAAATTCAATACTAGAATGGATTAAAGCAATTGCAGTAGCAATCATAATATTTGCAGGGGCCACTGTAGCAATTATGACATATAATACAGATACATCTTTAGGGAAGACATTTATCATTATTAATCGTATCTTTACAGGTAGAGAGGTCGATACACCTAATCTTATTACGATTCCTTATGCAATAGGATTGGCAACAGGTGTCCTCTTTTTCTTTAATCACTTTGGTAAACGTAAGATTACAGAAGATCCTACGCCAATGCAAGTAGAAATTGCCATGTATGAAAAGGATGCGGAAGATAGTGAGATTGATAGCCTGACAGATAAGCGAAGAGGAGAGCCTTAATGAGGGAAACATTAACGATTATTCCAAGAATTTTAGTTGGCTTTGGTGCAGGTAGTATGTTGGCAGGTGGTCTTGTAGCATTCATTAGTGTTATTGGTGTTGTACCTCTTATGAGTTACCGCACAAAAACAAAGCATCATGCGAAGTTATACGAAAATGCTATTGCAGTAGGAAGTATAAGTGGTGCAATTTTAACGATGTGGCCAGTTATTATAAAAATACCATCTCTATTCATTGTAATTTTTAGTTTTGCATTTGGAAATTTTGTGGGTGTTTTAATTATAGCATTAGCAGAGGTATTAGATGTAATGCCTATTTTGGATAGGCGTATTAAAATCAAGAAGGGTATTTCCCTTATAGTATATGCTTTCGCAGCAGGTAAGTTAGTAGGTGCATTATATTATTATTTATATCCTATAGTTGTAGAACTTATAGATTAGAGGAGTAGAAGTTATGGCAAATATGAATCAATTTAAGGATGAATATCAAAATATAGTTGATCAAAATACGCCTAAAAATAAAGTGTGGAGCAATTCAGTTAAGGCTTTTTTGGTAGGCGGAATTATTTGTAGCATAGGACAAGCATTAATTAATCTTTATATGTATTTAGGACTTTCTTTTGAGGAATCTTCCACACTAGGAACAGTTACACTTATTTTAATTAGTGCAATTTTAACTGCATTTAATGTATATGACAATATTGGAAAGTTTGCAGGAGCAGGAGCACTTATACCCATTACAGGATTTGCAAATTCCATGGTAGCATCAGCGATGGAATATAAAAAAGAAGGTTTTATCTATGGTATGGGTGCAAAACTATTTACCATCGCAGGACCTGTTATTATTTATGGAACGATTGCCAGTGTTGTTATTGGTATTATATATTACTTTATAAAATAGGAGAAAGAAAATGGGACGTATAGGAAAGCAAACAATTTTATTTAAAGAGCCTCCGGTTATTATCAATGCTTATTCTAGTGCAGGGCCTAAAGAACAGCAAGGACCACTTGGGCAGTATTTTGACAATAAAATGCCAGATGAACTTTTAGGTGAAGATTCCTGGGAAAAAGCAGAAGCAAGAATGATTCAACAAACGGTACAAGGCTTATTGGACAGAGCACGTAAATTACCAAGTGATATTCAGTATATATTTGCAGGAGATTTACAAAATCAAGTCGTAGCAAGTACATTTGGATTAAAGGATTTTAATATTCCTTTCTTTGGGCTTTATGGGGCTTGCTCAACTATGGGCGAATCTATGAGTTTGGCAAGTATGATGATTGCAGGAGGGATGGCAGACATCGTCATTGCAGGTACAAGTAGTCACTATTGCGCAGCGGAAAAACAATTTCGTTTTCCACTTGAGTATGCGGGGCAGCGCACAATGGCACAACACTGGACAGTAACAGGAAGCGGCTTTGTATTACTATCAAGATCAGGTGAAGGACCATGTGTTACAGGTATTACAACAGGCAAAATCGTAGATTTAGGTATTACAGATACCTTTAATATGGGAGCAGCTATGGCACCAGCGGCTGTAGATACTATACTTACTCACTTAGAGGATACAAACCAGAAACCAAGTGACTTTGATGCGATTTATACAGGAGATTTAGGAAACTGGGGGGTTGACATTGCTAATGAACTTGCAAAGAAATCAGGAGTAGATTTAAGTCATGTCCTTAATGACTGCGGTAAGATGATTTTTGATGATGAGAAGCAAGAAACGAATGCAGGTGGAAGTGGCTGTGGATGCAGTGCAGCTGTGTTTACAGGCTATCTCTACAAACAAATGCTTAAGAAGAAACTGAAGAAAATTTTGCTCGTGCCAACAGGCGCCCTTATGAGTACGGGTAGTAGTCAGCAAGGTAATACAATTCCAGGCATTGCACATGCTGTATGTATTGAGATGAAGTAGGAGGAAACAAAGAATGGAAATATTTATGGAATATGTGAAATGCTTTGTGGTTGGTGGGCTTATTTGTGTGATAGGTCAAATAATCTTAGATCGAACGAAGCTTACAACGGGACAGATTATGGTACTCTTTTTATTAGCAGGAGCATTTTTAACTGCAATTGGTGTTTATAAGCCTATTGTAGAATTTGCAGGAGCTGGGGCAACAGTACCTATTTCAGGATTTGGATATTCTTTAGCGAAGGGAGCTATGGATGAAGTCGGCGGCAATGGTTTAATGGGCGCCTTCTCGGGTGGAATTCGCAATACGGCAGCAGGTATTACCGCTGCTATTGTATTTGGCTATTTAGCGGCACTGAGCTCAAATCCTAAAAGTAAGTCTTAAAAATTAAAATCTATAATAGAATGTTTCAATATAGACAGAAGGTTTGTACAAAGGAAATTTAAGGTTGTACAACCTTCCTTTTATATTTAAAAGATTAGATTTATGCAGTTTATTATTGGTTTAGTTTTATTAAAATATAAAAAAATAAAGGAAAAATAATTAAAAAAATCAATTTTTAGTAGCATATCACTATTAAAGTTATTATAATATAAACTATATGAGTTAGAAGGAGATGTTACTATGAAAAAACAAATTTTAGAAATCTTAGAGAAAAACAGTAAATATACCGCGGAAGAAATTGCCGTTATGCTTGGATTAAATGCCGAGGATGTACGAGCCGCCATTAAGGAATTAGAAGATGCACAAGTTATTTGTGGGTATAATACGTTAATCAACTGGGATCATTTAGAAGAAAATGACGTGGTAACAGCTCTTATTGAAGTAAAAGTTACGCCACAACGTGGTGAAGGCTTTGATAAGGTGGCAGAACGTATTTACAAATTTAAGGAAGTAAAGGCTGTATATTTAATGTCTGGTGGATTTGATTTTACCGTAATTATTGAAGGAAAAACAATGAAGCAAGTAGCACTTTTCGTAGGTCAAAAATTAGCACCGCTTGAATCCGTGTTAAGTACATCTACACACTTTGTGCTTAAAAAATATAAAGATTATGGCGTTATTTTTGAAAATGGTAAAAAAGATGAAAGGATGATTGTGTCACCATGATAAATTATGAAGAAATAATGGTTAAGAGAATTCAAGAAGTACCACCTTCTGGTATTAGAAAGTTTTTTGATATTGCAAATGAGATGGGAGATGCTATATCTCTAGGTGTAGGAGAACCAGATTTTGATACACCTTGGCACATTCGAGAAGAAGCTATTTATACCTTAGAAAAAGGAAAAACAATATATACTGCTAATGCAGGACTTCTTGAACTTAGAAAAGAAATTTGTGCGTATATGAAAAGACGCTTTAATTTAACATATAGTCCAGTAAAACAAAGTTTAGTAACAGTTGGAGGAAGTGAAGGGATTGACCTTGCACTTCGTATATTGCTTGAACCGGGGGATGAGGTACTTATACCAGAACCTTGTTATGTAGCTTATGCACCATGCGTTATTTTTACTGGTGCAACACCGATAGCTATTCCAACAAAAGCTGAAAATAAATTTAGACTTACGCCAGAGGAGTTAAACACGTACATAACACCAAAAACAAAAGTGCTTATTCTGCCTTACCCAAATAATCCAACAGGGGCAATTATGGAGAAAGAAGATTTAGAGAAAATTGCAGCTGTACTTAAGGAAACAAATATCATTACAATTTCAGATGAAATTTATGCTGAGCTAACATATGGTAAGGAACATGTTTCTATTGCAAGTATTCCGGGGATGTATGAAAGAACTATCGTTCTTAGCGGCTTTTCAAAAGCCTTTGCTATGACAGGATGGCGTTTAGGATATGCTTTAGGACCGGAACCACTGATTGGGCTTATGACGAAAATGCATCAGTTTGCAATCATGTGTGCACCAACAACAAGTCAATATGCAGCTATTGAAGCGATGAAAAATGGAGATGAAGATGTAAAGGAAATGCGACAGTCTTATGACCAAAGAAGACGTTTCATGCTTGAACACTTTGCTAAAATGGGTCTTGATTGCTTCGAACCAGAAGGGGCTTTTTATGTATTCCCTAGTATTCAAAAAACAGGGCTTACAAGTGAACAGTTCTGTACACAACTTTTAAAAGAAGAGAAGGTAGCTGTAGTACCAGGTAGCGCTTTTGGTACATCTGGGGAAGGATTTATAAGATGTTCATATGCATATTCAATTGAAGAACTTCGTGAAGCTTTAACACGAATTGCAAGATTTGTTAAAAAAAGAATATAAATAAAAAAATCATCTAGGCATGGAGCTTAGATGATTTTTTTATTTATATTCTTAAAAGAGATTACGAGTGTGAGAAGGTGGATAACCTTTGAGAGATTTGAAAAGTTTACTAAAGTAATAAACATCTTCAAAGCCACAAGCTAGGGCAACATCAGTGATTGTAAATTCACCACTTAAAAGTAAATTCTCAGCATGGTTGATTTTGATTTGATTAATATATTTTTTTACAGAGCATCCCATATTTTCTTTAAATAAAATACCAAAATATACTGGATTAAGTCCAATAAGTGCAGCTAAGTGATCGACAGTAAGTTTTTCTGTATAGTGTCTAGAAATATAAGCTTGGATTTTTTGGATGCGAGGATCAATAAAGGTTTGATCATTGTGATAATAAAGTAAACAAAGTAGTTTGTGCAAAATCCGAGTAAATATTGAATGTGCATACAAACGATAACCAGGTTTTTGTTCAGTCCAGGCGACGTTAAGTTCTTTGTAAAGGTGTAATATTGACTCTATTGTCCCAAGATGGGAGATTAGCGGAAACGGAAGTGTAATCTCGTCACCATTAAAATCATGTAGTTTAAAGTTAACGGGATAACAGCACATAGGGTTTTGGGGATTAGTAGTAGCAAAGCGGCGGCTGTTTTTAGGGATACAAAGTAAATCACCACTTTTGACATGATAATCTATGCCATTGATATTGTAGTAAGCTTCACCACTGCAAATGTAGGTAATGTCAATAAAATTTGTAAGGCTGTCCTCAATGCGCCATTCAGGTGTGCATTGACGAAAGATACAGTAACATAGTTCAACGAACATGTAGTCATAATTTTGTGTTGTTGGATTCATCTTAAGCTCCTTAGGGTAAGAATATAGAGTGTTTCTTTATAAAAAAGTACAAATACTATATGTTTTGTACATTGTGATTCCATTAAATACATTATAAAATTACAATAATTAAAAAACAAATAAAAATAAAATAATATTTAATAAAATATGGGTGGTTTAAAAATAGGAGGAGATAAAGATGACATATGCTGAGATGAGTAAAGAAAAAATGTATGCAGCTTGGTTAGATTATGAAATGCCTAAAGGAGCATTTGAATGGCAATATGGCGAAAAGATTTATGTGGAAGATTCCACCTTATTAAAGGATAAAGTGGTACATACCGCACTGCAAGAACTAAAGCAATTTATGAAGCGTTATATGAATTTAGAGATGCAAATAGCAGAAGAGATGCCTAAGATCCCCTTTATTGAAATAAGACTGAATCAAAATACTTTAGAAAAAGAAGGTTATTTATTACAGGCATCTCCAGAAAAATTGCAGATTGTAGGGAGTGATGCAAAGGGGATTTTATATGGCGTCTTTAAATTGATTTTTTCTATAAAACAGCATCAATCTTTACAAAATCTCAGTATTAAGGAAAGCCCTTCAAATGAACTGCGTATGATAAATCATTGGGATAATGTAGATGGAAGCATTGAAAGAGGCTATGCAGGAAGGTCTATCTTTTATAAGGACAATGATTTTATAAAGGATCTAAGACGAAGCAGAGATTATGCTAGGTTATTGGCTTCTGTTGGTATCAATAGTGTGAGTGTTAATAATGTAAATGTACATGAGCGTGAGACTAAATTCATAGAGGGTGAATATCTAGAGGGTATATCACGATTGGCAGAAGTGTTTGCAGACTATGGTATTAAGTTATTTCTAAGCATTAATTTTGCTGCACCTATAGAACTTGGGGGATTGCATACAGCGGATCCAGCTGACCATGACGTACAGGAATTCTGGGGAGGGGTGGCAAAAAGGATCTGCGAAAAGATTCCTAACTTTGGCGGTTTTTTAGTTAAGGCAGATTCAGAAAATAGACCTGGTCCTTTTACCTATAACCGTACACATGCAGAAGGTGCAAACATGTTGGCTAAGGCATTAAAACCTTATGATGGAATTGTGATTTGGCGTTGTTTTGTTTATAACTGTCATGTGGACTGGCGAGATAGAAAGACGGATAGAGCAAGAGCTGCTTATGATCATTTCATAGGATTAGATGGGTTGTTTGAAGAAAATGTTATTTTGCAGATTAAAAATGGTCCAATGGATTTTCAAATTCGAGAGCCACTTTCACCATTATTTGGTGCATTAACAAAAACAAATCAAATGATGGAATTTCAGATTACACAAGAATATACAGGTCAGCAGAAGCATATTTGCTTTTTACCTACTATGTGGCGAGAGTATCTGGATTTTGATACATATGCCAAGGGAAAAGGAACTTATATTAGAGATATTGTAAGTGGTAAAACATATGACAACATACATGGCGGAATAGCTGGCGTTTCAAATATTGGTGAGAGTGTGGATTGGACAGGTAATCCATTAGCAGCAGCCAATTTATATGGCTTTGGAAGATTATGTTGGAATAATCAGATAAGCACAGAAGAAATAGCTGAAGAATGGGTTACACTAACGCTAGGAACAGACAAAGCCATAAAGGAACATGTGAAAACAATATTACTTCAATCTAGAAAAGCTTATGAAGACTATACAGTACCCTTAGGGATTGGCTGGATGGTGAATGTAGGGCATCATTATGGGCCTAATATAGAAGGATATGAATATTCGCCTTGGGGAACTTATCATTATGCAGATTATAAAGGAATCGGTGTAGATCGCACAAGTGAAACAGGAACAGGATATGTTAATCAATACTTTGAGCCTAATAGAAGCCTTTATAATAATAGGGAGATGTGCCCAGAAGCATTACTGCTATTTTTCCACCATGTAGGTTACGAAGAAAAGCTGAAAGATGGTCGAACACTTTTGCAATATATTTATGATGTACATTTTGAAGGGGTAGCAAGTGTTGAAAAGTTTACTTGGCTATGGCAGCAACTAGAGGGGCACGTTGAAAATCACTTTTATAACAAAGTAAAAGAAGGACTAGAGGTCCAGCTACATGATGCAGCTGAATGGCGTGATATTGTTAATACATATTTTTATAGAAAAACAGGTATTAAGGATGCGCGTGGAAGAAAAATATATGAGTAAATAGAGTCTTGTAAAGTTGTTATAATACAAATAATAAATAAAAACAACTTAATGTATAAAATAAATAAAAGATAATCATTGAGAGATAAAAAATTACAAATACTATATAAATTTATACATGGAAACCAAAGGGGAGTTGTACTAAAATAATAACAACAAATTAAAATACTTTTAAAAAGTAATTAACAAAATAGTTTAAAGGAGGAACAGATGTAAAGGTCAATAAATTAGAGAAAAGAGGAGAGGGAGATGAGTACAGTAGAAGGTGCAGTAGTAAAAAACAAAAAGATGCGTATGCCAATCGGTAGAAAGCTTAAAGGGATAAAAAGAGATTGGCGCCTATATACGTTTTTGATTTTACCAATTTTATATTACATTATTTTTAAGTATATACCAATGATTGGAAATGTTATTGCCTTTCGTAAATACGTACCCGGGGGATCTGTTTTAGGTGTGAAGTTTGTGGGACTTAGATATTTCAAACAATTTATGGGAGATCCTAAGTTTTGGGAGGTATTTAGAAATACGCTTGTTTTAAGTGTTTCTTATTTACTTGTAAGATTTCCTATCACAATTATTTTTGCGATTATGTTGAATGAAATTAAAAATATGAAATGGAAAAAGTTCGTTCAGACAGTTTCTTATTTACCACATTTTATTTCAATGGTTATTTTAGCAGGAATGATTAAGGAGATTGTTTCATTGACAGGACCACTAAATGCATTAGTTACAGCATGTGGCGGTCAAGCGCAATCTTGGATTGCAAATGCCAATGCATTTCCTACTATTTATGTTGTTTCAGGCGTATGGCAAGGGCTTGGATGGGGGGCTATATTATATTTAGCAGCTATGACAAATATCAATTCAGAGCTTTATGAAGCAGCTAAAATTGATGGTGCAAATCGCTTCCAGCAAATTATTAATGTTTTAATACCAGGCATTTTACCAACAATTGTCACATTGTTAATATTAGATATTGGCGGCATCATGGGTGTTAACTTTGAAAAGGTATTGCTACTGTATAATCCAGTTATTTATTCAACAGCTGATGTTATTGGTACTTATGTTTATCGTATGGGTATTAATTCAGCAAACTTTAGTTATGCAACAGCTGTAGGATTATTTGAAGGAATTATTGGGCTAATACTTGTAACAAGTGCCAATGCAATATCTAAGAAATTAACAGATAATAGTTTGTGGTAGGAGGTGTAGCATGAAAGAGTCTAGGTCGTATCGTGTATTTCAAGTTATTAATTTTATATTTATGTTATTTATAGTGTGTGTCACATTGTATCCATTTTTATACTTAGTTGCCCAATCATTTAGTTCAGAAGCAGCTATTTATGCAGGCAAAGTAAAATTACTGCCAGTTGACTTTAATTTAAAAACTTATGAGGTTGTTTTTAGAACAGCAGATTTCTTTAATTCCTATAAAAATACGATTATTTATACTGTAACAGGGACATTGGTATCACTGGCTTTTTCAGCAATGTTAGCTTATCCGTTATCTAAACCCAATTTAATTGGACAGAAAATCTTAACACCATTTATCGTCTTTACTATGTTTTTCTCTGGTGGGTTGATTCCTAATTATATTTTAATCAATTCATTAGGAATGCGAAATACAATCTGGGCAATTATCTTGCCAGGAGCTATCAGTACTTATAATGTACTGATTATGAGATCTTTCTTTTATAGTCTACCAACTGAGTTAGAAGAAGCAGCTGCTGTAGATGGCTTAGATGCATATGGTATTTTCTTTAAAATAGTATTACCACTTTCTAAGCCTATTTTAGCAACAATGGTTCTGTTCTATGCAGTAGGAATGTGGAATAACTGGTTTGGCCCATTCATTTATTTAGATGATAAGAAACTTCAGCCAGTAGCACTTTACTTAAGGGGAATTGTAGCAGGTGCCACAGGAACAGCAGAAGTAGGTGCAACATCAGAAGAAGCGGCTCAAATTGGGGCTAACATTAGGTCTTGCACAATGGTACTTACAGCCTTACCTATTATATGTATTTATCCATTTGTACAACGTTACTTTGTTGAAGGGATGATGATTGGTTCTGTTAAAGGTTAAGATGGTATTAATATAATAATTATTATTAGGGGGAATGAAAATGAAAAAGTTTAAACGTTTTATGGCACTATCTCTTATAGCCTGCATGGGACTTTCAATGACGGCTTGTGGTGAAGAAAAAACAGCAGCATCAAGTAATGTAGATGAAGCTAAGCCGAGCTTAGCACCTAGTGATTTTAAAGCGGGAGAAACATTTCATTCAGAGGAGCCAGTAACATATTCTATGCTTTTTAGTGATAATGAAGCTTATCCAATGAAAGAAGATTGGTTACTTTGGCAGGCGATTAAAGATAAGAGCAATGTAAGTTTTGATATCACATGTGTACCAAGGAAAGATTATACAGATAAGAGAAATCTACTTGTCTCATCTGGGCAGGCACCACTTATTATTCCAAAAACATATCCAGGTGAAGAATCTGTGTTTGTATCTTCAGGAACGATTTTACCAGTAAGTGATTATCTTGATTATATGCCAAACTTTAAAGAAAAGGTTGAGAAATGGGATATGGAATCAGATCTCAATCAAATTAGACAGGGGGATGGTAAATTTTATGTTCTACCAGGTTTACATGAGGCAGCTGGTGGGGGATATTCTTTCTTAATTCGAAAAGATATCTTTGATAAATTAGGCATTAAAATAGATGAAGCAAATTATACTTATGATGATTTTTATAATGATATGAAGAAAGTTAAAGAAGCTTACCCAGATAAATATGTATTTTCAGACCGCTGGGAAGGTGGTGCAACACTTAATATTGCAGCAAAGGTATTTGGCGTAAGTTCAGGCTGGGGTAAAGGTAGTGGTACGAAATTTGACTGGGATAAAGAATCATTTTATTTCAATCCTATTACAGACGAATATAAGGAATTTGTAAGTTACTTTAATAAATTAATTGAAGAAAGCCTTATGGACCCAGAAAGCTTTACGCAAACAGATGACCAAGCAATTGCTAAATTTGTAACAGGAGAAAGCTTTGTGATTTCTGCAAATACACAGACAGCACAAGACTTAAAGGAAAAATTAAATAGTTCACTAGGAGAAGGAAATTATGAAACATATTTAATTACACAACCAGGTGGACCAGCAGGACAATTACAAATTGAATCTTCTAGACTTGAAAATGGTGTTATGATTAGTTCAAAGGCATTAGATCTGGGTGAAGAAGAATTTAAGAAGTTTATGAACTTTGTAGACTGGTTATGGTATAGTGACGAAGGCCAAGAGTTAGTTAAATGGGGCGTTGAAGGTGTGACATATGATGTTGTAGAGGGAAAACGTGTACTTAAGTCTGATATTTATTATAATGGTATTAATGATATTAATGCACCTAAGAAGCTTAATGCCGATTATGGATTTTCAGGTGGCGTATTCTCTTATGGCGGTTCTGTAGATCTTAAGACATCTATGTATTCAGACTTTGAAAAGGATTACTATAATAGAACAGTTAATTTAAGAGAAGCAACAAAGATTGATCCACCAATTATGTCAGATGAAGATGAAAATGAAGAAAACAATCTTATTGTAACACCACTTATGGATTATGTGACACAAATGACTTTAAAATTCATTTTAGGTGATGAGGATATTGAAGGAAATTGGGATAGTTATGTAGCTGAGTGCCAAAATAAAGGAGCAGATAAATTTATTTCAAATGTAAATGCAACATATGAAAGAACAAAGGATTTACTTAAATAAGAATAGAAATAGTATAAAATAAAAGACAAATCAGGGGATCTGTCTTTTATTTTATAAGTTTAGTAAGTTTAGTAAGTTTAGTTTAGTCTTGTTTGCTTTGGCATTTTGGACAAATACCATAGAAATAAATACGTTCACTAGTAAGCGTATAGCCACTTTGAGTAGCTACTTCATCTCTAAGTGGCGCTACATGACTCGGCATTGGCATATCTACAACTTCTTTACATTCAGTACATTGAAGATGTAAATGCGGCGTTGTATCTGCATCATAACGATAACTATCTTCGCCTAAATTAAGTTGTGCTATAAGACCGTGCTGAACAAATGAGTCTAAAGTTTTATAAACTGTAGCAAGACTCATTGTAGGGTGTTCCTCGCGTAAGCTATTATAAATCGTTTCCGCACTAGGGTGGATGTGCGTATTACGAAGCATTTTAAAAATAGAAAGACGCTGAGGTGTTACTTTGAGTTGATGTGCTTTAAGTATTGCTGTAAGTTCTAACATAAGTCACCTCCTTGATGATAATCATTATTAAATAAATTATATTCTACTTGACTAAGAATTACAAGAAAAATTTTTAGATATTGCCCATATATATTGTGAGTTTTAAAAAAATGGAAAAAATTACAAGTATTATTAAAAAATAATAAAGGGCTTGCTAAAAAGTTATATGTAATGGTAGATTAATGCTAAGGTTATAAAATGAAATATAAAGATAGAGCAATAAGGAGAAAGACATGACACCATTATTATTACATTATCCAAAATGTACAACCTGCAAGCGTGCACTTAAATATTTAAAAGACCATAATATAAGTGTAAATGAACGCCATATTGTAGAAACACCGCCAACAGCAGAAGAACTAAAAGAATGGATTCAAAAAAGTGGTCTAGAATTTAAAAAGTTCTTTAATACAAGTGGCTTAGTTTACAAAGAGCTAGGTCTTAAAGATAAAGTGAAAAATATGGATTTAGATGAAGCTGTAAGTTTATTAGCCTCTAATGGGATGCTTGTAAAAAGACCATTATTAATTACAGAAGAAACTGTTTTAGTTGGTTTCAAAGAAGAGGCTTATGAGCATTTTATAAAGACATTATCATAAATGAAAGTACTGATGAAACAAGTAGGTGTGTTTTGTCGGTACTTTTTTTTATAGAGTAGGAAAGCTTGATTTTTAACTTTCTTACTTTCAAAGATAATGGGTGTTAGTCGCTTTATTTTTTTAGAAATGATTTTATGATAGGCATAAATTAAGGAGAATGAAATATTATGAAAATGTGTACATTAAAAAAGTATTATATTATGAAAACTGCTTATACTAAATGTTGGATAGGAGATTAGGCCAAAATAAGTAAGGGATGGAAGAAATGAAGAAAAGAAAAAGTCAAATAAGGATATGGGCAATTTTATTATGTGCTATTTGCATAGTACAAACAGCTTGGGCACAGGATGTAAAAAATACGCAGGAATCCCAGCAAAAAGTACTTTATTTGACCTTTGATGATGGACCTAGTGAGTACACCCAGCGCCTCTTAGATTTATTGGATGCCCACCATATGAAGGCAACCTTTTTTATGTTAAAGGATGGGATGGAGAGTCATCCAGATGTTGTAAAACGCATGGTTGAAGAAGGTCATGGTATTGGGCTACATGGCGTATCTCATGAAAAAGATATGTTCTATAGTGGCACGAGGGGGCCTTTAAATGAGATGGAGTGTGCCAATAGTACTTTGGAAAAAATAGCTGGCTTTAGGACACCTCTAGTACGTACACCTTATGGGAGTTATCCTTAC
This sequence comes from Cellulosilyticum sp., assembly GCF_982396655.1. Lineage (NCBI taxonomy): Bacteria > Bacillati > Bacillota > Clostridia > Lachnospirales > Cellulosilyticaceae > Cellulosilyticum > Cellulosilyticum sp. The sequence continues at coordinate 121,008 of NZ_CEVXFV010000005.1, forward strand.
CTATCCAAGGCACAACTTAAAGCATTAACTTCTCATGAATATATTATTTGGGACTGGAATGTTGATTCGAGAGATTGGTCTTATCGCAATCCGCAAAGAACGTATGCTGCCACAACAAAGATGATGATAACTTGTAAAAAGCAACCTAAGGTAGTATTGTTCCATGATATTCATCATGTACTTGAAACAATGGAGCTGTTCATCAATTGGATGGAAGAAAACGGCTATACATCAGAGGCAATTACACCAGAAGTAAGCCCTGTGAGATTAGGACAAACAAAGAAAGGATGTTGAAAAATGAAAGGACTAAAAAGTGAAGCACTAGATGGCAAGGACAATAAACGCCTAAATAACACAACTTGTTCACATAGTGAGTTAACAGAAGCAAGAGCAAATATTGAAAAAGAATTAGCACATTCTCATGTAACAATTCCTTCTGAAAGTAATGTAATTAATGATAAAGAATGGGTAGATAATGGGAGTAAGCTATAAATTACGACAAAGTTTTTAATACCTGCGTTTGCAGGATTAAAAACTTTGTTTTAATTTCGTATAAAAACTTGTGGTTATTAGCGGAATCAGTTAAAATAGAGGGTATGATGTAAAGAAACATCTATTTAATGAGGAAGTGAAAAATGGGAAGAAATAAGTTAAATTCAAATAAGAAAAATTTTATTTCAGATAGATTAATTTTACTTGCAGGAATTTTTGTCTGCATGTATATTGTGCTTATATTAAAGTTTTATAAATTGCAAATCATTGATCATGAAAGTTATGAGGAAGATTTAAGAGCTAGTGTAGAACGAACCGTAGAAGTTCCAGCGGTACGTGGTATTATTTATGATAGATATGGTAAGCCATTAGCAACTAATAAACCAATTTATGTTCTTAAAGTAGACGCACAAGTTGATATGAAGAAAGACACACTTAATGAGATTTTATTAAGTGTTGCCAATTTACTAGAAGCTAATAATGATACATATATTGATAATGTACCGATTACTAAGACGGAACCTTTTACATTTACAGGTGATGAAAGTACTAAGCGTTCTTTTATAACAAATTATTTACCATATGATGATCAAGAGCACAAAGAGATTTTATATGGTTATTCAGCAGAGCAGCTTATGGACTACATGCGTAATGATGTGTTTGCTATAAGTAAAACAATCAGTAATGAAGATGCTAGAAAGATTATTGCAATGCGTCTTGAAATGTATCAGACAGCTTATCAAAAATATAAGAAGATTACAATTGCAGAGAATATTTCAAGTGAGACATTAGCAGCTATTGAAGAGAATAAAGAAAAGTATCCAAGTATAATGGCTGAAGTAGAGTCACAACGTTATTATGTATATGGCAAAGAGTTTGGAAATGTTCTAGGGTATACACGTAAAATCACAGCAAGCCAGTATGAAACAATGAAGGAACAGGGCTATGACCAAGATGATGTTATAGGGCAAGGTGGGGTTGAAAGCACCATGGAGCAAGAACTTCGTGGTGAAAAAGGTAAAAAGGTTATTGAAGTTGATAATATGGGACGGGAAGTGTTTACTTTAGAGGAAGCTGACAATAAAGATGGTAATGATGTGTATCTAACAATTGATGCAGATTTACAGCTTGCAGCTTATAATGCCATTGAGCAGCAACTAAGTGCAGCTATTGTACAACGCTTAAGAGGACAAGGAAGAGGTGTTATGCCATTAACAGGACGTGAAGTTATTGTATCAATGGTAGATAACAATCAACTTGTTTTAAGCGATATGCAAAAAGCACCACAAGAGCAAATGCAAAAACAACTTTATGATAAAGTAAATGCAGATTATGAAAAGACATTAGCAGCATTAGAGATAGCAGAAAAGAATTTACCTGATGAAGAAAAAACAAAGCTTACTTTAAAACAGCACTTTTCAAATATGATAAATGCAGAGGATAGCACAATTACAAATCGTGAACTATTACTTGCTTTAAGTGAACAAGGTAGTTTACAACTTAGTGATACACTTGTTCAGCAAATTTGGAGTGGAAGTTATCCTTCATTAGAATCTATTTTGATTCAGGAATATGAGGCAGGTAGATTAAAACCCGATCAAGCAGCCATTGCACCATATAGCGGTTCAGCTGTTGTGGTAGATGTAAATACAGGTGAAACTTTGGCTGTTGTAGGATATCCATCTTATGATAGTAATCAAATGACACAGAACTTTAACCGCTATTATACTATGTTCCATGATGGCGTAGACAGTAGAGATATGCTTTGGAATCGTGCGACAAGAACAACGATGGCACCAGGTTCTACATTTAAAATGATTTCGGCAATAGCAGGGCTTGAAGAAGGCGTTATTACAAAAGATACAATTATTAATGATACAGGTGTATATACACGCGCAGGGCAACCATATCCAAAGTGTTGGATTTTTACCAATAGTGGTTATGGACATGGAGCAGTGGATGTAGAACACGCACTAGAGGTATCGTGTAATTACTTCTTCTTTGATGTAGCCTATAGGTTAGGGCTTAAGTATGGGATGCCATATGGTGGTATTGATGCACTTACAAAATATGTAGAAATGTTTGGTCTTGATAAAAAGACCAATATAGAGCTTGAAGAAGAATCACCTAATGTGTCTACACCAGGGAACCTTGTACAGACTTATACATCACGTGCGTTAAATAATTTACGTCGACTAGATGAAAATGGCAAGAAATCTTTATATGAAGATGTAGTAACTTATGTAGAAACAGGATTTTATCCATATAGCAATACAAAATCAGGTGATACTGAGGCTAAAATTGATTATCTCGTACAATATGATTTAAAGAAAAGCTTAGATACAGAATTATCAAAAGTACTAGGTAGTGATTTAAGTAATATTTATAATCGTTTATTAGGTGATGTTGAAGAAAGTTTAAAAGATACAATTACGCCACAAGTTAAAGAAGTTGTGGATAATGTATTAGCTGATACAAGTGATCAGTCTTTAAAACTTAAGACTAAAAACGAAATTAGTGACATTTTACTAGGTGTAGTAAGTGAAAATACACATCGTGCTATTTTAAAAACAGTGAAAAAAATGCCACAGCAACTGGTTTCAGAAGCGTATTTAACAGCTTATGAAAATGCTTTAAGTAATCTTACAGCAGATGAGCAAAGCTTGAAGCCAGAATTAGAAAGTCGTATTGCAGCTATTAAGGCGGGCAATTTTGATGCCTATAACTTAATTGCAGATAAGATTGAAACACGTATATTCAATGTTTATTTAAATAATTACTTTGAAAATATTCAAATGGAATGGACAACAGCCATTACAATTCGTACAGCTATTGGACAAGGAAATAATGCATATACACCAATTCAAGTTGCACGTTATATTGCGGGACTTGCAAATGGTAAAGAAGTATATGATTTAAGTGTTATTGCAGGGATTTACGATAATAAAGATTCACAGCTTTATGAAGAAAATCCGCCTAAGGTTTATAATGAACTTAATATAGCAGATTCTACGTTAGATAGTGTCTATAAAGGAATGAAGCGAGTAGTTGATGATACATCAGGTACAGCAAGTTCTGTTTTTGCAGACTTCCCTATTGATATTGGTGCTAAAACAGGAACAGCACAACAGGGACAATACGAGCATTCTTGGTTTGTAGGATTTGCACCTTATGATAATCCAGAAATTGCAATTGTAACAAGTATGTATGGTGCAAATGGTTTAGGGTCTCATAACACAAAGCTTGCAAGAAGTGTATTAGAAGCATATTTTGATATAGAAACCGATAGTGAAAAAACGCAAGGTTCAAATATAGGAACACATTTAGTAGAATAAAGAATGAAAAGAATACCTTATATTTAATGAATGAATTCGTTAAATATAAGGTATTCTATTTATGAGAAAAAAATATTAGGAGGCATATAATGGAAGGGTTAAAAGAAAGGCTTTTGGCGGAAATTCCAGGTTTTAAAGAAGCAGGGGAAAAGTTCTTAAATGGTGAGTTGTCTAAGATGGACTTTAAAAAGCTCTCAGGTGGCTTCGGTGTTTATGCACATAGGGACAAAAAGAACTTTATGATTCGATTAAGAATTTTGTCTGGTGTCCTCTCTAAAGAACAGTTAGGCATTGTGAATGATATGGTTAAGAGACACGGCATTGATCATATACATCTTACAACGAGACAAGCTATACAATTTCATGGTATTAGTATGGATACAGTCTGTGAAGTTATGAAGGAGGGGATTGAAAAAAATATTTATACACGAGGTGCAGGTGGGAACTATCCTCGAAATGTGGCGATGTCTCCGCTTTCAGGATTAGAAGAAGAAGCTTTTGATGTAGTGCCTTATGCTATGGCGGCCAATGCATATTTCTTACAACGCATAACAACATATAAATTACCACGTAAGTTAAAAGTTTCTTATTCAAATAATGAAAAGGATGGTTCACATATTACTGTACAAGATTTAGGCTTCTTGGCAGTTAATCAAGATGGTGAAAAGTATTTTAGAGTTTACTTAGGTGGAGGACTTGGAAGAGACCCTCGAACATCTGTAAGCTTAGACAAACTTATTAAAGCTGAAGACACGCTTTATGTCCTTGAAGCAATGGTACAGTTCTTTATAGCCCACGGTGATTATGAGAATCATAGTAAGGCAAGGGTACGTTATATTTTAGAACGTATGGGAGAAGAAGAGTTTAAGAAAACATTTATGAGCTTTTTAGAAGAAGCTTACAAGATTGAAGGACTAAAACTTAATGTAGAAGCACCAGTTTATACTAAACAGGGTGAAAAAATAGAAGATGGCTATGATGGCGTGATTCCTCAAAAACAAGAAGGACTTTACAGTTATTATTTCCATCCTATTGGTGGTCAATTGAAGACAGATATTATCGATAAGATATTAGAGCTTATTAATCCAATGGAAGATGTGCATATTCGTTTATCAATGTCAGAAGGATTATATATTGTAAATCTTACAGGTAGTGAGGCAAAACAGGTATATGAAGCATTAAATGCGTATAATGCCAAAAATCGTTTGGAATGTAGCAGTTCTTGTATTGGGGTACCAATCTGTCAGATGGGTCTTCTTAATAGTCAGGCAACCCTTAATAATATTGTGGAGAAATTTCATAAAGAAGGATATAGCAAAGATGTACTACCTAGTATTCATATTTCGGGATGCCAAAACTCTTGCGGCGTACATCAAATAGGACGCATTGGTTTTATGGGAAGAATGAAACGTGTAGATGGTAAGATGTGTAATGTTTTTGAACTATTTTTAGACGGTGTATGTAAAATTGGTGAAACTAAGTTAGGAAAAAGTTATGGCGATATTCCTGAAGAGGCGGTACCAGAATTTTTATTTGAACTTGCAAAACAAGTAGAAGTAAGCGGTTTAAATTATAAAGAATTTATCCATAAACAAGCAGAAGAGGTAGAAGCATTAGTAGAAAAATATAGAGTATGATTATGAAAAGTGAGCCTTAGATGGACTCACTTTTTTATTTGTCAAAAAGGAAAAGAAATAAAATTAAAACATGACTAAATTGTTTGACAACTAAAAAATATGGTGCTAATCTTGAAATGAGATTTAATAGAGAAAGAGATTATTAAAGGGGGAAATAGAGTGCTTTGTATTGGTAGTTTTTTTGATGAAGTATGTGAAAAATATAGAGAAAGAGATTGTATTTATTTTCCTAGTACAGGAGAGCACTATACATATGGGCAGTTTCATGAATATGTAACGAAATTATCAAAAGGTCTTATTGCAATGGGGCTTACACGCAATGACCATATTGCTATTAAATCTGCAAATACACCAGAATGGATTGCCTTAGAGATGGCGGCAACTAAAATAGGAATTGTACTGGTAATTTTAAATGCAAATTTAACAGTACAAGAATTAGCATATGCTATAGATTTTGCGGATGTAAAATATTTATTTACAGATAAGCGTGTAGAAGATTTTAAATGTATTGTATTTGAAGATGACTTAGCACAGCTTCTTGAAAGAGGAAAAACAATCAGTGATGAAACAGTACGCGCATGGCAAAATGAGGTAAAAGAGTCTGATGTGGCTTTTATCCAATTTTCTTCAGGTACAACAAGTAATCCTAAAGCGATTTTAAGCCCACATTCATTAATCGTATGGAATACGAGACGTTTTGCAGAGGTATTACCATATAATGCGGATGATAACTTACTATTATGTGTACCACTTGCACATGCATTGGGCAGTAGTTTAACTGTACTTCCAGTGTTTCATTATGGTGCAAAAATGACGATTATTGAAGGATTTGAGGTAACAAAGGTGCTTCAAACAATAGAAGAGTATAGATGTACCATATTCCATGCAGTGCCAACAATGTTTATGTATCTTTTAAAACGTTATAAATGCTATGATATAAGTTGCTTGAGAGCAGCACTTATTGCAGGTTCCATTGTTTCTAAAGAAGTGATGGAAAGTATTCGTGATGATTTAGATATTCCTGAAATTGTACAGATGTATGGTCAAACAGAGGTTCTAGCCATTACAGTATCCACAATTCATGATACGATGGAGAAACGTATGACAACAGCAGGAAAGGCTATGCCAGGTATTGAAGCCAAAATCGTAGATCCAGCAACTAACTTAGAGGTACCACGTGGGGTAGAAGGTGAGCTTGTATTTCGTGAACCTTATCCTTTCTTAGGTTATCTCAATAATGAAAAAGCGACAAGAGAGACAATACAAGAAGATGGATGGATTCATTCAGGAGATTATGCCGTACAGGATGAAGAAGGTTATTTTAGCATTCATGCCAGATTAAAAGAACTCATTATACGTGCAGGTGAAAATATTGCACCGAATGAAATTGAAAGTGTATTATTACAATTTCCACTTGTTAATGAAGTCGCAGTCATTGGGGTGCCAGATAAATTTAAAGGTGAAGAGATTGCAGCTTTTATTGTAGTCAAGGAACCTATTAGCAAAGTTGAACTGAAAAAATTCTTAATGCGTTTCTTAGCTAAACACAAGGTACCACGTTATATTTATTTTGTGGATGAGTTACCTAAAACAGGAAGTGGTAAAATTAGAAAGTTTGAACTTAAAAATATTTATCAAAGAGAATATGCTAAAGCGCCAAAGCAACAAGAAGAGGTGGCAGAATAAAGTAGGTCATTTTAAAATTTAAAGGATACGCACGTATCCTTTTTTAGTTACTTTGTTTTTGCACATGAAGCCTTTACAAAAGAAGTATAAGCTTATAGGATAAAGTAGAAAAGGTGAGATGTGATGGAAACAGAGAAATTAACACGGTCAGCAATTTTGTCAGCAATGCTTATTATATTGAGCATTATTTTTATAGGGACAGGCATTGGTGGACAAATTTATTTGGATTTCATTGTACCCATTGTTATTGTAATCATTTATTTGCAGTGTGGTATTAAATGGGCAATGCTAGCAAGTATTAATACCTTATTGGTTGTGGCATTGGGATTAGGACGCATCACATCAAGTGTGTGGATGATTCAAAGTGTCATGCTAGGACTTTTGGCGGGATATTTAATAAGGCGTGAGGCACAGGTAATGGATGATCTCTTATTAGCGTCTATTGCAGGATGTGTCATTATGTTATTTATGGATTATTTCCTTAGAATCTTAACGGGCGTCAGTCTTTTAGATTCTGTAGATTTTTTAGGGTTTACGGGATATAAAGAATTAGAAGAAGTTGTTTATTATTTGGGGATTGCATCGGTACCTATTGGCACAATGGTTATTGTTTATGTATGTAGCCTAATGGTTGCTAAACGTTTAGGAATGCTAGATGAGCAAACTAAAAATAAGCACAAAGTGATTAGAAATTTTTTTAAGTATAGACCTTATATGTACTGTTCAAGAAAATATGTTTTAATAGGTGTACTTTATCTGATAGCAGTATCGGTGATGCCTATGAGTCAAATAGCTTATGTCAAGGCTTTTCTTATTAGTACCAAATATATCTTGTTATACTTTATTGTGGCGGACTGTTGGGGCATTGTAAGTCAGTGGTGCTATATTAAGACGCGTTCTTCTCTCATCACTAATGGCGTATTAATTATGACGCTTTTTGCCATGATTCATGCATTTAAATGGACCTTGTATGCACTCCTAGGGCTTGGCATTGTCATGGATTATGATGTGAAAATTAGAGAAAAGCAAACAAAAGCTTTAAATTACTTCATAAAAAGTTAATAGTCATTTTTAAAAAGAAATGTCATGAAACTATAAACGTTTTCATGACATTTCTTTTTACTTAATATCTACAAAAGTTTCGTGATAAACAACTTGTCCGCCTAGGTCAGATTCGTGAGAAAGTGTAAGGCTATTTGGATTACCGTGTTTGCGCCACCAGCCCACATGCATCATGACGAGGTCATCTTGAATTGTATCATCAATGATAAAATACACATCGATTTGTCCGTATTCTGAGGCAAGTACAGCAATTTGGTCAGTTTTTAGTTGATAGAGAGAAGCAGTTTTAGGGCTAATATAAGCTTTAGCGATACCTGATTCATCCATCATATGCTGACTAAACAATGTATCTTTACTATGGGTGGTTAGAAGACGTAGCCCTTTCTTCATTTGAGGTGATGTATAGCACGCGGGTGTATATATTTCAAATTTATGAGAGGGCGTGTCGAATATTTGATTTTCCCAGGCAATATTTTTATGACATGTAAAATAATGCGTTTTTAAATAGTCTAATGAAATATTAGGTTCAATAACCTTAAGAGGTGCTAATACTTGCTTTAAATAATCTGATTTAGAAACCTGAGGATATGCAGGTAGGCACATTTTATCAGCTAAAGCTGCAAAGAAAGCATATTCATCCATAAGGGGATGAAGTGGCGAGACAGCTTTTTCGTTATAGGTCAAATAAGGATTTGTCATCGAACTATAAAGAAGGTCTTCGCTTTCAAGAGAAGTTGTTGCCGGAATGATTAAATCACAGGCATTGGCAGTATCGGTCATAAACTGTTCAAAACAAACTTTAAATTCAATGGTATCAAATGCAGCTTTAAGGGTATTCAGCTGAGGTAATTGATTAAGTAAATTGCTTTTTACAATAACAGCCATTTTAATGGGTATGCTATCGTCTGAAGTATTTTGCATAATAAAGTTACTAAGATCACTGACATAGACATAGCGATTTATACCATAAGTTTCACTATGATATGGATCTGTGTTTAAAAGTTTAGGGTATACTTTATTGGCATAGTTAATACCCCCTCCGCTAAAACCAATTTGTCCTGTAATTGCACCTAAAGCGTCAATTAGGCGAATAGTTGCCCCACCATTGTAGTATTTTTGAAGACCATAACCTAATAAAATAGTTGTATATTTTTGGGTATAGAGTGCAACTAAAGTAGTAAGTGTATCTTTGCTAAGGCCGCAATCAGCAAGAAGCTGTTCAAGGCTTAGGCTTTCTACATAAGTTTTATAAGCAGTAAAACCATTCACATATTTTGCAATATAAGTAGTATCATATAGGTTATTTTCAATAATCATTTTCCCCATAGCAAGTGCCAGGGCATAGTCTCCATTAGGCTTTATTTGAATATAGTAGTCCGCTAGTTGTGCTGTCTGCGTATAGATTGGATCAATGACAATAATAGGAATACCTTGTTTTTTTGCTTTTCTAAGCATTTGCATCGTATGAATGGTAGTTGAAGCAGGATTCTTTCCCCAAACGAAGATGGCTTTACTATTTAGCATATCTTCTAAGGCATGACTTTTGCTATCTCCAAAATCAGCTTTTTGAGCAGCAATGCCTGCACTCCAGCAAGGCCCCCCTTTTTGTTTTGTGGCACCGCCATAAAAGTTAAAGAATAAGTCACCAATGCTTTTTAAAAGAGAACCATTACCGTATTGTTCATAATAAAGAACACTTTGGCTGCCATAGGTATTTTTATAATGGCTTAGCTTATTTGCCATTAGTTCAAGTGCTTCTTCAAAAGAAATTTCTTGCCAAGATTCCCCCACTTTTAGGCGTGGTTTGGTAAGGCGATTAGGATGGGTTAAGCGGTCTAAATGCGCAAGCCCTTTTTTGCAAATAAATCCTTTGGTATAAGGGTGTAGAGGGTCGCCCTCTATTTTTATAACTTTATTTTTTTCGACATATACATTAAACTTGCAACAATCAAAGCAATCTAATGTACATCCGTGACTGATTTTTTTCATAAGACTCCTTTATTCATGTAAGATAGTAAATATGTATTTTATTATATAATAGATTAGATAAAGAGAAAATATAATGTTTTGACAAGACATTTATAGTGTCTATATAATAAAATGATAAGATATAAAAAATGATAGAGAAACATACTATAAAATTAAAATCTATAGCGAGACAAAATAGCTATAGGATTTATATAGATTTCACATTTATAAAATTTAGTTATTCATACTTTTTAGTCATGTGAAATCATTGGGAGAAAACAATTTACGTACATGTATATTTCAAGTTTTTAGTTGGTTTCTCTATAGTATAAGTAAAATAGAGAGGATATAGCATGAGTGATTTATTTGAACAATTAATTTATACAGTACCAGCGGTACTAATTGCGATTTGCTTGCATGAGTATGCACATGGCTTTGTATCTCATTTATGTGGAGACCCAACGCCTAAAGCAAGAGGAAGGTTGTCGTTAAACCCACTGCATCATTTAGATCCTGTGGGCACACTTTGTCTGATTTTTTTCCATTTTGGTTGGGCAAAACCGGTCATGGTAAATCCAAACTACTATAAAAATAAAAAGTTAGGAATGGTACTCGTAGCATTGGCTGGGCCGCTAACTAACTTTGTTATTGCATTTTTAAGTATGTTTGGCATGGGTGTGATTTTAAAAACAACAGGGGGATATGCAGATGACTTTGTGGTTAATTTATTTACATTTTTAAACTACTTAGCAATTATTAATATTGGTCTTGGAAGTTTTAATTTAATTCCATTCCCACCTCTTGATGGCTCTAAAATTGTAGGTGCACTTTTACCAACAGACAAGTATTTTGCTTTTATGCGCTATGAGCGTTATGGTCAAGGCATTTTAATGCTTTTACTTATCACAAATATATTAGATAAACCACTAGATTTATTACATAGTGGCATAACAAATGGGATTTGGCATAGTGTGGCTATGATTTTAGGATTATCATAAAAAATATATTGACACACTAAATTGAAGTGAGTATACTTAGTGTTAATCAAATAAGTCTTCAGGGCAGGGTGAAATTCCCTACCGGCGGTAAAGCCCGCGAGCCGTAAATGGCAGATTCGGTGAAACTCCGAAGCCGACAGTAAAGTCTGGATGGAAGAAGCAAAAATAACGTGACATAATTGAGCCATCACTCTGAAATAGTATTATTTCAGAGTTTTTTTATAAAGTTAGGAAAGTTTAACTTTATTTTTTAGCTGTATTTAATTTTTTGAATTTGAAAGTTAATTTGTGCAGCTTTGGTTCAATTTGGGAGATAAAACCTGAAGCCTTATGATAAGGCTTTTTTTTATGCTTATTTTAAGCTTAATGAGCCTGAATTCGCAAAGAAGGTGACGTATGGATCAGTATTATATGACAAAAGCATTGGCACTTGCAAAGTTAGGTGAAGGAAGGGTTAATCCAAATCCTATGGTAGGTGCTATTATCGTAAAGGACAACAAGATTATTGGAGAAGGTTATCACATGGCATATGGGCAGGCACATGCGGAAGTAAATGCTTTTAAAAATTGCAACGAAAGTGCAGAAGGTGCCACCTTATATGTGACGCTAGAACCATGTAGCCACTATGGCAAGACACCGCCTTGTGTAGAACTTGTCATAAGAGAAAAAGTAAGCCACGTTGTAATTGGGAGCTTAGATCCAAATCCTTTAGTAGCAGGACGTGGGATTAGAAAACTACAAGAAGCAGGTATTGCAGTAACAGTGGGGGTACTAGAAAAAGAATGCCACCGTTTAAATGCAGTGTTTATGAAATACATTGTGACAAAAATGCCATATGTAGTGATGAAAACAGCTATGAGTTTAGATGGGAAAATTGCAACAGCAACAGGGCAGTCAAAATGGATTACAGGAGAAGAAGCAAGATGTGATGTACATAGATTAAGAAATAAGCTCATGGGAATTATGGTCGGCAGTAGAACTGCAATCCTAGACAATCCATTTTTAACTTGCAGAATAGAAGGTGGGAGAAATCCTATTCCTATTGTAGTAGATAGTCAGCTTCAGCTGAGTCTAAAAAGTCATCTTGTACAAAATGCTATGACAAATCAATTGATTGTAGCTACTACAAGCAGAGCACCTGAAGCAAAGAAGGAGATACTTAAGAAGGCAGGCGTACAGATTATAGAAACTAAAGCTAAGGAAAATCATGTGGATTTAAAAGAGCTGATGAAAAAGCTTGGGGAACAGGGCATCGATAGCATTTTATTAGAAGGGGGGGCTACATTAAATGCAGCAGCTTTACAATCGGGAATTGTAGATGCAGTGAAATGTTATATTAGTCCTAAAATAATAGGGGGTGAAACGGCTAAAACACCTGTAGAAGGAAAAGGGATTTATAATCTAGAAGATGCAATTCGCCTTGAAAACTTAGAGGTCAGTAAGCTGGGAGAAGACTTTTGCATGACTGGTGAAGTGAAAAAGGGGGAGGTTTAATGTTTACAGGGATAGTTGAAGAAATTGGAACCATTGCAGATATTCAAAGAGGTAGCCATGCAATTAAACTACGTATTCATGCTAAAAAAGTATTAGCAGGCACACAGTTAGGAGATAGCATCTGTACAAATGGTGTATGCTTAACGGTAACAAATTTAGGAAAGGACAGTTTTGAGGTAGATGTTATGTCAGAAACCGTTAATAAAAGTAATCTAAGCGAGTTACAACAGGGAAGTTTCGTACATTTAGAAAGAGCCTTAACGTTGCAAAGTCGATTAGGTGGACATATGGTGAGTGGTCATATTGATGGGCAAGGTGAAATTAGCCATATTGCTAAGGATGAGAATGCCACATGGCTTACGGTAAGTGCAGCAGCAGAAATTTTAAAATATATCGTGTATAAGGGGTCTATTGCTATAGATGGTGTCAGTCTGACAGTAGCAGAGGTAGGGCAAACGTTTTTTAAGGTCTCTATTATTCCGCATACAGCACAAAATACCCATTTACTTCAGAAGAAGAAAGGTGATTTAGTCAATCTAGAATGTGATATGGTGGGTAAATATATTGAAAGGCTCTTAAACTTTAGGGAAGAACCCATAAGAAAAGCGTCAAATCTGACCAAGGATTTTCTAGAAAAATACAATTTTTTATAGCCGTAGAGAAATCAAATATAGCATTTTTATAAAAGGAGGATGTCAAATGAATGCATTTTCAAGTATAGAGAAAGCACTGCAAGATATAAGAGAAGGCAAGATGATCATTGTTGTTGACGATATGAGTAGAGAAAATGAAGGTGATTTATTTATAGCAGGAGAGAAGGTAACGCCTGAAGCAATTAACTTTATGGCAACCTATGGAAAGGGACTTATTTGTTGCCCTATTAACAAGACACATGCTGAAGCGTTGGAACTTAATCCAATGGTAAGTAAGAATACAGATAATCATGAAACAGCCTTTACAGTTTCTATAGATTACAAAGAGGTGACAACTGGCATTTCAGCTTTCGAGAGAGCAGAGACAATCAAAAGACTGTTTGAAGAGGGCATTAAAGCAGAGGATTTTAGAAGACCAGGACATATGTTTCCGCTTGTTGCACGTGAGGGAGGCGTATTGGTAAGAAAAGGACACACAGAGGCAGCAGTAGATTTGGCAAGACTTGCTGGATTTAAAGAAGGAGGTGTAATCTGTGAGATTATGAAGGAAGATGGCACCATGGCCAGACGTGATGATCTCATAGCATTTGCAAAGATACATGATTTAAAGATTATTACAATTGAAGACCTTATTGTATATCGTAAAATATATGATAACTGGGTAGAGCAAGCTGTGGAAATTAAGTTGCCAACTTGTTATGGCAATTTTAAGACATATGGTTTTATCGATACAATTACAAAACAAGAGCATGTGGCGATAGTCAAAGGAAATGTAAGCGGAGCTGATGAAGTGCTTGTACGTATCCATTCAGAATGTTTGACAGGAGATGTATTTGGCAGTCAAAAATGTGACTGTGGCGAGCAGCTTCATGCAGCATTACGTCAAATTGAAAAAGCAGGATGTGGCATTGTGCTTTATTTACGTCAAGAGGGGCGTGGAATTGGGCTGATTAATAAACTCAAGGCATATAAACTACAAGAAATGGGCCTTGATACAGTAGAGGCGAACCTTGAATTAGGTTTTGAGGATGATTTAAGGGATTATGCAATAGGTGCAAAGATGTTACAGATGCTTGGCGTTAAGAAGATTAGATTACTTACAAATAATCCAAGAAAGATTGAAGGACTTGAAACATATGGCATAGAGATTGCAGCTAGGGAAGCTATTGAGATGCCAACGAATAAAAATAATATTTTTTATATGAAAACAAAACAGGAAAAGTTAGGGCATATATTAAAGTGCTTATAAAATAGGTAATTGCGAAACTACTGTTTAAAAATGAATAGCACTCCTTTTAAACAT